>JAZBOI010000347.1:0-2055 GCA_036351095.1 Bacteroidales bacterium
AGGCCTGCCTGGATTAAGAACTGCATACTTCTCCATGGCCATCTTTTCCTGCTTCTTCACACTGAAATAGTAATTATACCTGAGTATCTTATTTACAGGTAAATGATGTGGGCAGGCCGCCTCACAATCATTACAGCCAATCCTGCAAACAGTATGTCCAAGATGCTTCTCAAAGCCCCCGAGCACAGACCTGTCATCTGCCGTAAGCCTCTGCCCCGACAGTTGCAGCATATTATCCACCTCGTCAAAATTCTGAAAATCCCATAGCGTGGTATGAGCGAGTGGATTTGAAAGGACGTACCTCGACGCAGCTTTTTTTAAGTCACTGCCGGCACCCAGTCCGTAACTGGCAAAGAAGGTTTTTGCCTGCTCATCCATAAGCTTGTACTTATCATAATAGGCCTGCAGGAAAGCATCGGCCTCCTTCCCCTCTTCAGCAAGCCTGCTCATCCTGCTTTCGAAAATATTATATATATGAATGGGGTTGGACTTCATTATCATTGTGGCTATACCCTTCTTATCACATGCTTCAAGCACCTTCTCCGCAATACCGGAATTAGCGAAATTGTAGGCCAGGAGAATGACATCGAAGCGACCGTCCTCAATGGCAGACAAGAGAATGGTATCGAGGCTCTCCTCGGTATCATAGGCCCAGTTGTTACCATGGCATGATACCCCCACATGCCTTATCCTGCCTTCTTTCTTTAGCTGTTCCATCGCAGAATGAAAGGCCTCATCCTTTAATATCCTGGAATTTTCAGCAGAGTGTATCTGCATGCAGTCTATATAATCGGTCTGTAGCCTTTCCATAGCCTGGTAAGAGCGATCCAGGACCTCCTTTTTCGACGGAAATTCTTTTTCAGTGTACAGCTTGCTGTTTATGAATATACTGCTACGGTCAAAATCCTGTAGCACTCGCCCGATTATCCTCTCACTGTTCCCGTTCATATATGTTTCCCCTGTGTCAATCAGGTTCACACCTTTCTCAAGCAAAGCCCTCAGAACAGCCTCATTCCCCGGGGCACCACAGCTGAAATCAGACACCATAAAGCCTGTATTGCCAAATTTGCGGTAATCCTGGATGACAGGTGACATTTTGCTTTCCCCCGCACCGCCTGACGCAAAAGTCCCGGCAGATGCCAGACCCGCTCCAATTGTACCCAGTGATGTTCTCTTAATAAATTTCCTGCGATTTAATTTTGATGAGTCCATATCTGTATATTTTTATTAATCTGTTTTCTCCATCCGCCCGACTGTTACCTTCATTGTATTGACCTTTTTACTGTAATATATTATGCCGGCAAGCCTGTCAGGCAGCTCCAGTATCACATGGTAAAAACTGTCATACCCGGGTTGCCACCGTGTAGCTACTGTCATCTCCGGGTGATTTTTCACCATCCTGCGAACATCCGCCCGTGCCATTTCGAAACTGTAGGAAGCAGGTAAACCTATTAGTGTATTCTTTATCAGCCCTCCTTCTTCAGGACTTTCCCATGTATCATCTTTCAAATAGCCCTCTGCCCTTTGGAGAAGATCATTAACGAGCAGACTGCAATATTTGTCAATCAACTCTCTTTCGCCATCCTGTGCATATAGTGACAGGCAAAATACAATCAGTGAGAAAAATACAAAGGCCTTCTTCAATTTTTATGCTTTTGCTCTGCAAAATACATAAAAGAGACAAATAATTTTAAGGGATATGCCTTAAGCTTATGAGCAAAATATACTATTTTTGAACAGTTGTATAAGAAAAACAGAAATAAACATTTAAACCAAATTACTAATGAAACTTTCTTTCAGTGTTAAAGCAATAGCCCTTTTGCTGGCCATTTCAGTTCTCTTTGCCAGCTGTGCAAGTACAACCATTATCCAGTCTGACCCCCCGGGAGCCAAATTGTACCTCAACGGGGAACCTGTTGGTGAGACGCCTTATACACATACTGACACAAAGATTATCGGGAGCACCAACACCGTTATGCTGACCAAAGAGGGCTATGAAGACTTCATGGCCAGTTTTTCAAGGGATGAAGAGGTGGATGTAGGAGCTGTTATCGG
>JAZBOI010000348.1:0-4560 GCA_036351095.1 Bacteroidales bacterium
AAGTGGAATAGATTATTTAAATAAGATTATCGAAAGCATTATGATTAATAGTAAACCAGGCCTTAGTGCCGGAGAAATATGCAGATTCGTCAGCGAGCAATATGACATGAAGGTAAATTGTACTGAGCTGGATGGTGAGAGGGATCAGAATTTCCTTGTTGAAACAGGCGATCATCAGAAGTATGTTCTCAAGCTTATTAATCCGGCCGAGGAGAATATATTCGTGGAAGCACAGAATCACGTGCTGGCCTACCTTTCAGACAGGGTGTCAGTGTGCCCGCAAATTGTCCCGGACAGGCAGGGGAAGCATATGTCAAATCTCAGAACTGAAGAGGGTCCTGGCTACCGTGCAAGAATGCTGACCTGGTTTGATGGCCAAGCATTTGGCTCCATGAAGCTACACCCTCCCGGGTTGCTGGTCGACATAGGTAAAAAACTCGGAAGCATTGACAATGCCCTGGCAGGATATGAACATCCGGGATTCACCCGTGAATTTATATGGGACCTTTCAGCTTTTGAAAAGAATGTCAGCGAATACCGCGGCCTCGTAAATGACAGCCTGGCTGCGAGTTTCATTGATAAAACGATGCAGGAATACCTGGAAATTGTCAAACCTGAAACAGCCAGCCTGCGCCGGAGTGTTATCCATAACGACGCCAATGATTATAACATTATTGTTAGCCCTGCTAAGGTTAGAGAGGGAAAGGAAGCAGGGATATCGGGACTTATTGATTTTGGCGATATGCTTTACAGTTATACGGTGGCAAATGCGGCCGTTGCAATGGCATATATCATGTTAGGCAAAAAAGAGCCCCTGCAGGATGCAGCCACATTTTTAAGTGCATACAATAAGTCATTTGCGCTTAAAGAGAGCGAGATAAAGGTGATCTTTACCATGTCTAAAATGAGACTTGTCCTGTCTGTCTGTATAGCCGCCCTCCAGCAGAAGAAGCGACCGTCAGATGAATATCTCGGAATAAGCCAGGAAGCAATAATGGACATAATGCCTGTGCTGAACAGGATACATCCCCTATTTGCAGAAACTGTTTTCAGGCATGCCTGTGATATGGATGCCGGACCTCAGCTGAAGGAACTGCACTGGGCGATTAAAGAAAGCACCCGGGATGCATTCCCCTTACTGGGAGAGAAACTGTCAGCTGCTAACTGCATGGTTCTCGACCTTGGTGTGGGCAGCAGGCTTATTGATGGTGATCCTCTGATGAATACGGCAGGAAGTCTGGGTGAACGTATAAGGCAAGAACTTGAAAAAGAGGGCAGGAAATTTGGTATAGGACGTTTCATGGAAGCACGTATCCTGTATTCTTCACCTGTTTTCCGGCAGGAACAATTCACCTGTCATGAGGACAGGACCATACACCTTGGTATGGATCTTTTTGCAGGGGCAGGGACAGCTGTACATGCCCCCCTGGATGCATCTGTGCATCTTTTTAAATATAACCCGGGCGAGCTTGATTACGGACATTTGATAATCCTGAAACATTCCACAGCTGAGGGCAGGGAGTTTCTTACCCTGTACGGGCACCTGGCAGAGAAGTCATTGGAAGGCCTCGCGAAGGGTAAAAAAATAAACAGGGGCGAAGTGTTTGCCTGGATTGGCAATGAGCATGAAAATGGCGGGTGGAGTCCACATCTTCACTTCCAGGTCCTTGCAGACCTTATGTATTATGGCACAGATGTACCCGGCGTATGTAAACCGTGGGAAGCAGATGCCTGGAAATTGCTGTCGCCCGATCCCGGGCCCTTCCTGGATATACCACCAGGACTTTTTCCGGGAAAGGAAAGAACAGCCGGTGAGACACTGGAAGGGAGACAGGAGTTTTTTGCTGCTAACCTGGGTCTTAGCTACAAAAAACCCCTTAAGATTGTGCGCGGCTGGATGCAATACCTTTTTGATGAGAAAGGGCAGAAATACCTTGATGCATATAATAATGTGCCCCACATAGGTCATTGTCATCCCGCGATAACGGAGGCTGCCTGTGAACAGATGAAAATACTGAATACAAATACCAGGTACCTGAGTGACCAGCTTAATGATTTTGCCACCCTTCTGCTTGGTACTTTCAGTAAACCACTGGAAGTATGTTTTTTCCTTAATTCTGCCAGTGAAGCCAATGAGCTGGCCCTGCGCCTGGCTTTCGAATATACGGGCAGGAGAGACCTTATTGTACTCGAAGGGGCATACCACGGAAATACAAATACCCTGGTCGATATTTCACCGTATAAACATGACGGTCCCGGTGGACGGGGTACACCAGCATGGGTTCACAAGGCACCTGTGCCTGATTGTTACAGGGGAGAATATAAGTATGGAGATAAGGAAGCAGGAATGAAATATGCTCGTTATATTGAAGAAATATGCCGGAAGCTTAAAGACCAGGACAGGTCACCGGCAGCATTTATCGCAGAAACCTGTCCCAGCGTGGGGGGACAGATAATATTTCCCGGGGGATATCTTAAGGAAGTGTACAGGATTATCAGGGAGAACGGTGGGCTATGTATTGCTGATGAGGTCCAGACAGCTTACGGGAGAATGGGCACCTCTTTTTATGCCTTTGAGGACCAGGGTGTAACACCCGATATCGTTGTCCTGGGTAAGCCAATAGGCAATGGTCATCCCCTGGCCGCGGTGGTATGCACACGGGCCGTAGCAGGGGCTTTTAATACGGGTATGGAATTTTTCAGCACTTTCGGCGGGAACACAGTGTCTGCAGCAGTGGGCAGGAAAGTGCTTGAGGTCGTTCTCAGGGACGGGTACATGGACCATGCCCGGGAAACGGGGGCTTACCTGCTCGACCAACTGAAAACTTTTATGGGTAAATATCCCTTTGTTGGTGATGTTAGGGGCTCCGGCCTCTTCCTGGGTATAGAGCTTGTCAGGGATCAGGAGAGCCTGGAGCCTGCCGGGATGGAGGCAGCGTATATCATTGAAAGGCTCAGGGAAATGAAAATACTGGCAGGAACAGACGGGCCGCATAATAATGTTCTGAAGATACGGCCACCGATGACTTTTGACCGCTTTAATGCTGATATACTTGCTGACAGGCTGTCGGCAGTACTTGCAAATATGCCCTTTGAGAGTTGAAATATGTGACATTAGCCTGATGTATATGCAAGCTTCGAAAGAGGAATATAATTTTGAGCGAATGAAAAGGATTTTTATAGCAGTGGATATAGTGAACAACACTGAACTGGCCGGGCTCCTTGCTTCCTTTAAGCAGGCTCTCAGGGAGGAGAGGATAAGATGGGTTGATCCTGGCAATATGCATCTTACCCTTGCCTTCCTCGGTGATAATGATGAGGGGCAGGTTAAGATGGCAGGAGATATCATGTCGGCAACAGCCGCCCGTTTTGAGCCCTTTGAGATAGTGTTTAAGGGGACAGGTGTATTCAGGAATATGAAGCAAGCACGGGTTATCTGGCTAGGCTTAAAGGTTCCGGACAGCTTTTACCGGATGCAGGAAATGCTGTGCGATAAGCTTGAGAGGGAAGGCCTTTACAGGAAAGAAAAAAAATTCAAACCGCATATTACCCTGGGCAGGATGAGATATATTGACAGCAGGGAAAGACTATCTGAAATATTGAAGGAGCATGAAAGTGTTAAGCTGCCTCCCCGGCAGGTGAGCGAACTGATCCTTTTCGAAAGCATTCTTAAGCCCGGCGGACCCGAATACCGTCCTTTAAGGAGGGCGCCCCTCGAAGCCTGACGGCCTCCCCAGGAGTCCGGGGCAGTTACCAGGAGCCCAACTGAGACCACCCGGAGCCCGGGGCAGTTACCCGGAGTCCGGCTGAGACCTTTGCACGATTGAGATCAAAATGATAAGTGAAATATGTAAGGTCCATGGTAAAATGCCTGCTTTTATTATTTTTGTCAGACATTAAAAACTAAAGATGGAAAAAGAGCACGATTCATTCCTTGCCAGGGGGAAAAGGCAGAAATTGATTGATGGCCTGCGAAAGAAGGGCATAAAGGATGAAAATGTACTGGAAGCGATGAACAGGGTGCCCAGGCATGTATTCATGGATAATGCCTTCCTGCACCATGCCTACCAGGATAAAGCTTTTCCCATTTCTGCGGGGCAAACAATATCACAGCCCTATACGGTGGCTGTACAGACTGAACTGCTGGAAATAAAAAAGCATGACAAGGTCCTGGAAATAGGTACCGGCTCAGGTTACCAGGCTGCCATACTCGTTGAGATGGGTGCGAGGGTATATACCATAGAAAGACAGAAAGAATTGTACGGCAGGGCACAGAAGATACTTACCGGACTGGGCTATGATGCACATTTCTTTTTTGGTGACGGCTATAAGGGGAAACCACAGTACGGACCCTATGATGCAATATTAATAACGGCAGCCATAAGTGAAATTCCGGCTGATTTGATTGAGCAGGTAAAACCGGGGGGATGCATTGTTGCTCCTGTCGGAGGATCACAGAGCCAGGTTATGACACGCATAAAAAAAACCACCGGGGGGGAACTTGAGAAAAGCACCCATGGTTTGTTTGTATTCGTACCTATGCTGGGAGGTATAGTTAAC
>JAZBOI010000349.1:0-4910 GCA_036351095.1 Bacteroidales bacterium
ATGGTTACCCAGCGCAAGGGCATCATATCCCATATCTTTCATCAGCAGCAGCTGAAAAGGATTATATTCCTCCATATAGTGGTATATGGTTCCCATAAGAAAATCACCCGCGTCAAGAAGTAGCATGTTCCCGGTATTTTCCGACCTCTCCTGCTTGATCAGTGCAGCCAGGCGGCTGAATCCCCCTGTGGTTTCATCATCACCGGTGCTCAGGGGTGTATATGCGGATGAAGGGGCGTAGCCTTCAAGCCTGGAGTGGAGGTCGTTGGTATGGAGGATAAGCAGCTTATGACTGTCCTGTGAGAACAGGCTGGTGCTGAATGATAGAAACAATAAGACCAATGCAGGCGGTAAACACATGTATCTTGCTTTCATTTATAACAGTTTTATAATTTCTTAAGCGCTGAGATGGAGCCTGCTATGACAGCCTGCTAAGGAAGTTGGTTTATGCACTTTCATAGTCTCTTAAAAAATCAGCTACAACAAAGCTGCTCCCTCCCACAAATATAATATCTTTTTTATCAGCATTATCCATGGCTGATCGATATGCTTCAATAACAGAGGGATAGGAAGAGCCTTCCAGGGAATATTTTTCTGCCTCTGACCTGAGTATGTCCTGGTCCAATGCCCTGGGTATGGTGGCACGCGTGAAATAGTATTTCGCATCTGCGGGCAACATGTCAAGTATAGCACTGATATCCTTGTCATTAACCATCCCGATGACCATATGCAGCCTGTCATGCTTCATATTCAAAAGCTGCCTCACACTGGTCGCCAGTCCGTCAGCATTATGTCCCGAATCGCAAATTACCAAGGGTGACTGCCTCATCACCTGCCATCTTCCCATAAAACCTGTAAGCTTCTTCACCTTCATCAACCCTTCCCGTACCGGGCCCGCCATACCGCTTATTTCTCCTTCCAGCAGCTCCACTACCTGCAGAACGGTTCTAATGTTGAGTGCCTGGAAATCGCCCAGAAGGTCTGTACATAGTTCTTCCAGGAAAAGCATCCCATCCCTGTAAACATCAAATCCCAGCAGCCCTTCACCTGGTGCACATCCCCTATTCTGTATCGTATACCTGTCTTCCGCAAAGTAAATGGGAGCATGCATCTGAATAGCCCTGTCTTCGAAGAGTTTACGCAGGCCGGCACCGGCCTGTCCTATTACCACCGGCACCTCCTGCTTTATGATACCTGCCTTTTCCATGGCAATCTTTTCAAGCGTGTCTCCCAGGTATTGTGTATGGTCAAAGCCTATACCGGTTATCACCGATACCAGGGGAGTAATAATATTTGTTGAATCGAGCCTGCCACCCATACCGGTTTCAACAATGGCCATGTCCACTTTTTCCTTTTCGAAATAGCTGAAAGCCATTGCCACGGTCATTTCAAAAAAGGACGCTTCCAGTTCCATAAGTATATCCATGTTCTCCCGGACAAAATCGATAACATATTGCTCATCCACCATTTTACCATCCACCCTGATCCGTTCCCTGAAGTCAATATAATGGGGAGAGGTATAAAGGCCTGTCTTATAACCTGCATCCTGCAGCACTGCTGCCAGCATATGCGATACCGAGCCTTTCCCGTTTGTACCGGCTATATGAATGCTCCTGAATGACCTGTGCGGCTTACCAAGGTGATTGTCAAGTCTCAGCGTTGTATCCAGGTTGGATTTATAGGCTGCCTTTCCAATGCGCTGGTACATTGGAAGGGATGAATAAAGGAAGTCCAGAGTATCGCTGTAATTCATCAAATTGTTAGTTAATTGTGCAAAATTAAAGAAATTACTGTTCCATATGAGTTATCCAGGCCTTAATTTTGCAGAATGGGTAATCTATGTAAACCCACAGGTCCCGGTTTTGCAAAATGTATTTATCTACCGATAAAATATACCGATGAAAAAGAAGAAGATCTTTATTATTGACACCAATGTATTGTTACATGATTACAGTTCAATATATAAGTTTGAGGAGAATGATATTATAATACCCATTGTTGTGCTCGAGGAGCTCGACAGGTTTAAGAAAGGCAATGATCTCATTAATTTTCATGCACGTGAATTTACAAGGGAGCTTGACAGGTTATCGGGTGACAGCCTGCTGGACAATGGTATTACACTGGGCGACAAGCTGGGTAAACTGTACATAGAGACAGGCAGGGAATTTTCGGAAAGGGTATTGGCTTCCTTCCCTGAAAAGACAAGTGATCACAGGATACTGGCAATTGCCGATTACGTATGCAACAGGCACAAGACTGAAAGTGTTATACTGATCACCAAGGACATCAACCTCAGGATGAAGGCTAAATCACTGGGCATAAGAGCCCAGGATTATGAGAATGATAAGGTTGCCAATATCGATGACCTTTACAAGGGTGTTGAGACAATAGTGGATATTGACAGCACCAAGATAGACAGGCTCTACGAAGAACCTGATGGTATACCTGTTAAGGATATGGGCCTGGATATACACCCGGAGGGACACCAGTTTTATATACTGAAGAATAACGGATCGAGCGCGCTTGCGCATTACAATCCCACCACCACGATGGTGAACAGGATCATCAAGCAGACCACCTATGGTATTGACCCACGTAATGCTGAACAGACCTTTGCCATCGAGGCGCTCTCCAACCCTGAGATACAGCTTGTTGCTCTCACCGGCAAGGCCGGAACCGGTAAAACACTTCTTGCACTGGCCTCGGCGCTGCAGCAGCATAAAAGGTATAAACAGATCTTCCTTGCCCGTCCCATCGTGCCGCTTGCCAACAGGGACCTTGGATTCCTGCCCGGAGATGTTAAGGAGAAAATAGATCCCTATATGCAACCCCTCTTTGATAATCTGACGGTTATCAAGCATAAATTCAGCCACCAGAGCCCCGAGTTCATAAGGATAAATGACATGATCAAGGAGGAAAAACTCGTTATCACGCCCCTGGCCTATATCAGGGGAAGGAGTCTCTCAAACATATTTTTTATCGTGGATGAAGCCCAGAACCTCACGCCGCACGAGGTAAAGACTATCATTACAAGGGCGGGTGAAGACACTAAAATGATATTCACGGGCGACATTGAGCAGATTGATTCACCATACCTTGATATCGGGTCAAATGGCCTTTCCTACCTGACTGACAAGATGAATGGACAGGAAATATTTGCCCATGTCAACCTGGTAAAAGGAGAAAGAAGCTATCTTTCCGAACTGGCCAGCCGCATTCTTTAATCAAAAACATATTGCAGGTGACAAATAATTTTTATTACTTTCCTCCACTAAAAACCAGACAAGAATGAAACGTAATGTAATAATCGTCAGACATGGAAAAGCCTGCGCCCATGACATCTTTGAAAGGGATATCGACAGGGTTCTCACAAAAAGAGGAGTAAATGATGCTTACAAGGTCTCGAATAGAATACTCAAATCGGGTATCAAACCGGATGTTATAATGACAAGCCCTGCAGCCCGTGCCAGTCACAGTGCTTGCATATTCTCCCGTGCAATGAAAACAGGCACTGAAATTATCAGGGTGATCAAAGATTTTTACCCTGGTTCGGCATCAAAAATGATGGATGAAATAGCAGCACTGGATGATGATGTAAAAACAGTTGCCCTCTTTGCCCATAATCCGGGCATATCAGATTTGGCCAGCCAGATGACAAAGGGGATTGTGGGCTTCCTTCCAACCACGGGTACGGCAGTGGTGAGCTTTGATCTGGATAAGTGGCAGGATATATATTCATCCGAACTTACTGATCACAGCCTGATCATTCCCAGGGAGCTCAAATAAAAACACAAATAGCCTTGTCCCTAAAAATCCTTATTTTTGCAGTCCTATAAACAGCAAATATGAGCCAGGGACAATTGACAGTGGCATTCCATACACTGGGATGTAAGCTGAATTTTTCAGAAACATCGGCAATAAGCAGGATGATGGAAGGTGCTGACTTCCGTAAGGTCCCCTTTAATGAGAAGGCTGATATATATTTTATTCACGGGTGCACGGTTACTGCGTCTGCAGATAAAAAAACCAGGCAGCTTATAAACCAAACTGTCCGCAAACACCCCGGTTCTTTTATTATTGTTGCCGGCTGCTATGCACAGGTCAGGAATAAGGAGATTGCCGCGATAAAAGGTGTGGACCTTGTCCTGGGGACCAATGAGAAATACGATATCCTTCATTTTATCAACGACCTGAACAAACGGCCGGTGCCGGAAATCCATAACTGTGAAAGGTATGAACTAAGCTCCTTCCACCCGGCCTTTTCAACAGGCGACCGAACCAGGGCTTTCCTTAAAATACAGGACGGCTGCGACTATTCATGTTCCTACTGCACCATCCCCCTTGCCAGAGGCAAGAGCAGGAACCAGGCTGTTAGCGAATGTGTAAAGGATGCAAGGGAAATAGCTGAAAAAGGGATAAAGGAAGTTGTACTGACAGGCGTCAATATTGGTGATTTCGGCAAATCCACCGGCGAGTCGTTCACTGATCTGCTGGAAGAACTGACACAGGTAGAGGGAATAGACAGGTTCAGGATCTCATCCATTGAACCCAACCTTCTTAACGATGATATAATAGAGATGGTGGCAAAGAACAGTAAATTACTGCCCCACTTTCATATACCGCTTCAAAGTGGGTCTGACAGGATACTGGCCGGAATGAGAAGAAGATATAGGAGGGATGTCTTTGCTTCGAGGGTGCAAAAGATAAGGGAACTGATGCCCCTGGCAGGTATAGGCGCTGATATAATTGCCGGTTTCCCGGGAGAAACGGAAGAAGATTTTAATGACACCTACGAGTTCCTTGATTCACTGGACCTGTCCTACCTTCATGTTTTCAGTTATTCTTCAAGAGACAATACACCCGCAGCCTATATGGCGGGACAGCTGGATAAGAGGATAAAAGACCACAGG
>JAZBOI010000350.1:0-6931 GCA_036351095.1 Bacteroidales bacterium
AACCAGGGAGTGGAAACAGGTGCTGTTGGTGCTGACAGGTACGGTGAAGGCTCGGGAACAGGTACCGAAGGAGTATCCTACGACCTTAAGGGGCGCCAGGCCAGGTCACTGCCCAAACCAAGTTACGATATTCAGGATGAGGGCATCGTTGTTGTCGAAGTTACGGTCGACCAGAATGGCAATGTAACCCAGGCAGTGCCGGGAGCTAAAGGCACAACAACCCTGGAACCATATTTCCTCAGGGTGGCACAGGAAGCTGCCATGGCTGCAAAATTCGACCGCAAACCGGATGCAACCATCCAGAAGGGAACCATTACATATCATTTCAAACTCAGGTAAAGAGGTCGAAAACCCCCAGTATCTTTAGAGCAGAAACAAAGACAGCCAGCAGCAGGATTATCCTTACAAATTTTGGTCCCCAGCTGACTGCTGTCCTTGCCCCTATCCAGGCACCAAGCATATTACCGACAGCCAGGATGAGTCCCACCCGCAGGTCAACCTGCCCGTTGATAAAGAAGATCACCAGGGCAAAACCCGTATAGATAAGTATAATAAACACCTTAAGAGCATTGGCCTTTACAAGATCTGCACCTACGGCCAGCACGAGGCCTGCAAGGAGGAAAAAGCCCACACCGGCCTGGATAAAACCACCGTAAATGCCTATGAAGAAGAAAATTACTATACGCCAGAACCTGGGACTGCCGTCCACACTACCGGACTTCTCCCTTAGCCAGCGCTCGGGCTTAAGCAGTATAATGAAAAACATAAAAATCAATAAACCCCCGATAAAAAGGCTCAGGATACGTTCATTGAAATTCACTGCCAGCAGGGCCCCTATCAGTGAGCCTGCTGTGGCCGGAATAACGAGCCACAGACCTTCTTTGTATTCAAATACTTTTTGCTTTTTGAAGCTGCCCACAGCCACCACGTTCTGCAGGAAGATAGCTATGCGGTTGGTCCCGTTAGCCACGTTGGCCGGCAGGCCAAGGAACATCAGGAGAGGTAAGGTCAGAAGAGAGCCGCTACCGGCCATAACGTTTATAAAACCTGCAATGATTCCCACAGCAATAATGGCGGGATAAGCATACCACTCCATAAATAAATTTAATGATTTTCTTCCCCAAGAATTTCTGCGATGGCCTTCTCAAGGTTAGAAATGAGCGAATTGTCTTTTATTATATAATCGGTTATTCCCATACGGGCCATCTCAAGAACCACATCCCCCCTGTCCTGGCCCGAAAGCATAACCACCGGCACATCCGGCTTTATCTCCTTTATCTTATTGTATACTTCCATGCCATTCAAGACCTTTTCGCCCGACTTAAAAAAGTAATAATCCAGTATGATCATATCAGGATTCCTGTGAAGCGCTTCAATACATTCCTCTCCGTATTCGAAGGGTTCAATAAGATACTCATCTGAGTTAAAGCGCTTTATAACAAGCTGGATGATAAAGGGATCATCATCCACAATAAATACTAATTTCCTTTTGCTCATTTAACAGTCAGAGTTGTAACACGGGTAAAGATATATAAAATGTTTTAAAAGAAAAGAAATTAAAGCCCGTGTGCAGCTTTCAGTATTACCAGGCAAAAAGAGGATAAGGTTTCATCATTTCGTTAACCTGCTTTCCAACCTTTGTTATAAGTGCTTCATCATCAATATTGGAAATCACCTTATCCATAAGCTCCACAATGGTACCCATTGAATCCTCCTTCATTCCCCTTGTGGTGATAGCTGCCGTGCCAACACGCAAACCCGAGGTCTGGAAAGGTGAACGTGAGTCGAAGGGAACCATGTTCTTGTTGACCGTTATATGTGCCTTAACAAGGGTATTTTCCACCTGCTTGCCACTTATATCCGGGAATTTGGTCCTGAGGTCAATCAGCATGGAATGATTATCCGTGCCGCCCGAAATAACCTTATAGCCCAGGTTAACAAAAGCCTCGGCCATAAGTTCAGCATTCTTTTTCACCTGTACCTGGTATTCCCTGAATTCCGGACTCAATGCTTCGGAAAAAGCTACTGCCTTTGAGGCAATGACATGCTCCAGCGGCCCTCCCTGGGTTCCGGGGAAAACAGCTGAATTGATGAGTGATGACATTTTTCTGACCTCACCCTTCCGGGTGGTCTTTCCCCAGGGGTTGTCAAAATCCTTGCCTATCAGTATAAAGCCACCCCTGGGTCCCCTGAGCGTTTTATGTGTTGTGGATGTAACAATATGAGCATGCCTGGCAGGGTTTTTCAATAATCCCGCTGCTATAAGCCCCGCAGGATGAGCCATATCAACCATCAGAATTGCACCCACACTGTCAGCTATCTTCCTCATACGCTCGTAATCCCATTCCCTTGAATAAGCTGATGCCCCCCCGATAATCATTTTGGGTTTCTCCTTAAGAGCCAGTTCTTCCATCTTATCATAATCAATCAGGCCGGTGTCTTCATCAACACCATAGGCAACAGGATTATAAAGTATACCCGACATGTTTACGGGAGAACCGTGTGTAAGGTGACCGCCATGAGCCAGGTCGAGGCCCATAAACTTATCACCCGGTTCAAGCACGGAAATGAAAACAGCCATATTGGCCTGTGCGCCTGCATGGGGCTGGACATTGGCAAATTCAGCATCATAGAGCTTCTTAAGCCTTTCGATTGCCAGTGACTCTGACTGGTCAACTATTTCACACCCGCCATAATAGCGCTTGCCCGGATAGCCTTCAGCATACTTGTTTGTCATTACTGAACCCATAGACTCCAGGACCTGGGGGCTCACAAAATTTTCCGACGCAATCAATTCGATACCCTGAAGTTGCCTTTGCTTTTCCTTCTCAATCAGATCAAATATTGTTTTATCCCTGTTCATTGTATTTAAATTATTTGTTTATCACATTTTTAATAAAAAAATAAGTAATGTACTTTCTTTTATAAGATCGCCTTGCAATCTTTCTCACTCCATTCATGAAATTAATCCGCCAGCTTATTCACTTAATTAGCTCCGGGCTTTATCCTTAAACAAATATAAGGCTAATTTTACTATATTAGGCGACGAAATAGCTTATTATATAAACCATTATCTTAAATAATAAAGCACACAGCAATGATTAAAAGAACGACCCTCATCAGGTGCACGGGCACTATTATTACATCAATAATGATTGTTTTGTTCATCTCTGCCTGCAAAAACCAGGAAACAAATTGCCCTGCTTATTATAATATTACAACAGGGAAGCTCCAAATTCCTTCAGGCCCTTTCAACCCGGAGACTTATGTCTGCTATAAGGCAGAAGGTATAAGCATCGACGGCAACCTGGATGAAGAAGCCTGGCAATCAGCCGAATGGACAAATGATTTTGTGGATATTGAAGGTGATCTGAAACCCGAACCCCTGCACCGGACAAGGGTAAAAATGCTCTGGGATGACAGTTACCTGTATATAGCTGCCGAACTCACCGAACCACATATCTGGGCAAAATTGCGGCAGAGAGATACCGTGATATTCTACGATAATGATTTTGAAGTATTCATTGACCCTGATGGCGACACCCACGAATATCTTGAACTGGAGATGAATGCATTTAACACGCTGTGGGATTTGATGCTGACAAGGCCATACCGTGACAATGGCAATGTTGTGGATGCCTGGGATATCAGCGGGATAAAATCTGCAGTGAAGGTATACGGCAGCATAAATGACCCTTCCGACACTGACGACAGATGGGTGGTTGAACTGGCTTTGCCAATGATGGTTCTTACTGAGGTGGGTAGTGCTCCCGGTGACGGTGACCAGTGGAGAATAAATTTTTCGAGGGTTAACTGGCGTACTGAAATTGAGAACGGCACCTACAGGAAAGCAACAGATCCTGCAACAGGCAGGGTATATCCCGAATATAACTGGGTATGGTCGGCCCAGGGGATAATTAACATGCACTATCCTGAAAGATGGGCTTACCTTCAGTTTTCAGAGATACAGGCCGGGCAGGGCCAGGATGAGTTTAAGTTAAATCCGGATGAAGATATTAAATGGAACCTGAGAACACTATACTACGCCCAGAGGAACTATGCAGCTGAAAAGGGATCATATACATCAGATATTGACAGGCTGCTGGAATACGGCTATCAGATGAATGATTACCAGCCCTGTATCCTTCTTAAACCTTTTGGCTACGAAGCATACCTTCTTTCAGACAGCTCACTGGAGCTGTGGACAATAGATAATTTCGGGAAAGTCTACAGCAATAAGACAAAGTAAACAGCCACTGAAAAAAATTAATACTGACTTAACATATGTCACTTCAATTAAAGACAGTTATCATTATCAGCCTGCTGGGTATAGCCTCCTGCACACTGAACAGGGTGGATGAGGAAGGTCCTTATTATGTAAAAAAAGTTGATCTTCCTGCAGGTCTCAGCCTGGACGAGAAATTGCAGATGGCAGCAAGGGTAGTTCCTGACAGTCAACAGCTTGCCTGGCAGAAACTGGAAATGACAGCCTTCATTCATTTCACTATCAATACATTTACCGGGCTCGAGTGGGGAGAAGGCGACGAATCGCCCGAACTATTTATGCCGTCTGAATTTGATGCCAGGCAATGGGCAAGGATAATTTCCGAAGCAGGTATGAAAATGATAATACTCACCTGCAAGCATCATGACGGCTTCTGCCTGTGGCCAACAAGAACGACTGATCATTCGGTAAAATACAGCCGGTGGCGGGGTGGCAAAGGTGATGTAGTAAGGGAAGTGAAGGAAGCCTGTGACGAATATGGACTTAAATTTGGGGTATACCTGTCGCCATGGGACAGGAATGCTGAATCATATGGCAACTCGCCCGAGTATAACAGTTTCTTTATGGAACAGCTTAAAGAACTGCTTACATGGTACGGCAAGGTGGATGAGGTATGGTTTGACGGTGCCTGCGGTGAAGGTCCAAACGGGAAAGTGCAGGTATACGACTGGGATGCTTATTACAGGCTTATCGACCGTTACCAGCCTGAAGCTGTAACGGCCATAATGGGAGAAGACATAAGATGGGTAGGCACCGAATCGGGATATGGCAGGGAAACGGAGTGGAGCGTAACAGCTTTTGCCCCAGGGGGTAGTGAGGAAAGTAAAAGAATAAATGAAAAACTCGGACTGAATGCCATGTCAGAAGACCTTGGCTCGGCAGAAATAATAAATAAGGCCGGCAAGCTATTCTGGTACCCTGCAGAGGTGGATGTATCAATACGCCCGGGATGGTTCTATCACCCCGAGGAGGATGATAAGGTAAAATCACTTGAAAAGCTGTTCGACATATATATAAACTCGGTTGGCAGAAATGCAGTTCTGCTGCTTAACATACCGCCTGACAAACGCGGATTAATCCATGAAAAGGATGAGCAACGGCTGAAAGAATTCAAAGCTTATCTCGACAGGACCTTTGAAAGGAATATCGCCTTCAGGGCTTTTACCCGCTACCCCGGTGCCCGTAAAAGTGTTGACGGTAAAGAGGATACTTATACACATATCGATGACCTGCCTGCAGAAATTGAATATAAATTCCCCTTTGCTGAAGATTTCAATGTTTTCATGATTAAGGAATTTATATCAAAAGGTCAACGAATAGAACAATTTAAACTGGAAGCATTTGTCAATGATGAATGGCTTGAACTGGCTTCATCAACAACAGTCGGGTACAAGAAGCTCCTCCTCTTCCCCACCGTAAAAAGTGACAGGATAAAACTTACTGTAAGCCAGTCAAGGGATAATGCCATGATTTCTGAAATAGGGCTGTTCCTGGAACCTGACACCATTCTTCCCTGATTGTTAAATTCAGATTAACACTACGTTAACCAAAAATAATTTGTAGTACGAAATAATTCGTATATATTTGTCTACGAAAATATTCGTACTATGAATGAAGATAGCAAACATAAACCAACAAAGTCTGAACTTGAGATACTGCAGATAATATGGGATAACGGGCCTTCGACAGTACGTTTTGTAAATGACAAACTCAACGAGCAAAGGAAAACCGGTTACACCACGACATTGAAACTGATGCAGATCATGCTCGACAAAAATCTCCTGAGCAGGAATGTAAAATCCCGGGTGCATATATACCACCCTCTTGTTCAAAAAGAAGAAATACAGGCCGAGCTACTGGACAGGTTCCTGGAAAATACATTCTCAGGGTCAGCACACAAGCTTGTGATGAAGGCACTGGGGAATCACAAAGCATCAAAAAGTGAGCTTGAAGAAATAAAAAAGCTGATTCAGAAACTGGAAGAGAAGAATAATGGAACTACTGAATAATATAGTAAACGAGCATAGCATAATCGCCTTTGGCATTACTGTATTTAAGTCCCTTTGGATAGGCGCAATAGTTTCAGGGCTGACAGCCATACTGTTCAGCTTTAGCAGGAAATCGGCCCAGGCCCGTTATGTCATTGCCGCTATAGCCCTGGCAACTATTTTTATAAGCACAGTAATAGTATTTATCAGCACCAATAATGTTTCTCACCTGGTATATGGAGATAATGCAATGATCACCCCGGCAACAGAAGTGCAGCCGGCTGATGAGTATCTCCTTCCTGATAAATTAAGTGAGGGCTTCAAAATAAGGGCACTGGTACAGGAATTTAGCGCAGGTGCAGAAAGGCTGTTTATTCATCACTCTGAGTGGATAGTATTGATATGGCTGATCGGCCTGGTTTTCCATGGTGCAAAATTCACAGGCGGGTACATCTACGCCCGGAGATTCTGTAAACGAAACACCTCTGACATCCCTGGCATATGGGCTGGCAGGATTGAAAAAATTGCAGAAAGGATTAATCTGAAAACGAAGATAAGGGCAGTAAAATCCCTGAGGGCAAAGGTTCCTATGGTCATGGGATGGCTTAAGCCCGTGCTAATCCTGCCTGCAACCTTACTGGCCGGGATACCGGCTGAC
>JAZBOI010000351.1:0-2056 GCA_036351095.1 Bacteroidales bacterium
CAAGGTCATATCAGGTAAGGTTACAGAAAACGTGGATGTGGTGAATGCCAATAACGGGACAAAGGAGAGGTTATCACAATTATATGTCAGTGCCGGTAAAAACAGGACAAGGGTGCCCGGGATTGTTACAGGTGATATAGGTGCTGTTGTAAAGCTAAAAAACACAAAGACCCATCATACCCTTAACAGCCAGGGCAACCAGAAATTCCCCGGGATAAAATTCCCTGAACCCAAGTTCCGTGCAGCCATCAAACCATTGAGCGAGGGCGACGAGGAGAAGCTTGGGGAATCACTCAGCAGGATGCACCAGGAAGATCCCACCATACTGGTTGAATACTCAAAGGAGCTGAAGCAGATCATTATCTACGGCCAGGGTGAATACCACCTGAATATTCTTAAATGGCATCTTGATAATATCTTTAAGATTGAAACAGAATTTTATGCTCCCAAGATACCTTACAGGGAAACTATCACAAAAGCAGCCCAGGCCGATTACAGGCATAAGAAACAATCAGGTGGCGCCGGACAGTTTGGTGAAGTACATATGATAATCGAGCCTTATGAAGAAGGGTCACAACCCAACCCTGCCATGAAAGTCAATGGCAAGGACTATAAACTGTCTGTCAGGAACAAGGAAGAACATAAACTTGAATGGGGAGGCATGCTCGAATATATTAACTGTATTGTCGGGGGTTCCATTGACGCCCGTTTTATGCCTGCCATACTCAAGGGTATAATGGAAAAGATGGAAGAAGGACCTCTTACCGGTTCCTATGCACGCGACATACGTGTATATGTTTACGACGGTAAAATGCACCCGGTTGATTCAAACGAAATCTCCTTTAAGCTCGCCGGAAGGAATGCTTTCAGTACCGCTTTCAAAGCTGCCAATCCAAAAATACTGGAGCCGGTCTATGATGTTGAAATAATGGTACCTTCCGACAGGATGGGTGATGTTATAAGCGACCTCCAGGGCCGTCGTGGCATGGTGCTGGGCATGAGCAGTGAAAAAGGATTTGAAGTGGTAAAAGCGAAAGTTCCCCTGGCTGAAATGAACAAGTATTCAACAGCTCTCAGCTCGCTGACAGGCGGACGGGCAATGTACAGCATGAAATTTGCCGAATATGTGCAGGTGCCCGGAGATGTCCAGGATGCAGTAATCAAAGCTTACCAGGCTGAAGAGGAAGAGGAATAAAGTAATGAAAACGATATATTTAAGTATAGTTATTTCAATCCTGTCCCTTGGTGCAACAGCCCAGAACCTGTGGCTGGGTGCTGAAGGACAGAGATTCTACGATGAGTTGCTTAACAGGAAAATGGTCGAAGGGGAGACAGCCACTTACGAAGGATCGCCTTATATGAACGAGGAATTCAGGGAGGCCACATTAGTGTCATCGGAAAACCAGGTATTCACAAAGGTCCCCCTGAGATACAACGTATATTACGATCTTTTCGAGGTGGAGATGGAGGATGCTGTTTACAATCTTAACCGTGGCAGTGTCGTTGCAAAAGTGGAGATAGACGGACACAGGTTCATTTATTCAAAATATGAATACCAGTCATCTGAAGGAGAAGGTTACCTCGAGGTGATTATTGAAGGACCCTGGTCTCTCTACAAACAGCACCAGGTAGTATTCCGTGAAGCTGTGCCGGCACAGCCCTACCAGGAAGCGGAACCCGCCAGTTTTGAGAAGAGGGATCCCCTCTTTTATGTATCAGATGGTGATGAACTGCCGGTCTTTATACGTAACAGGAAAGGCCTGCTGGAGCTGGCCGGCGATAAGGAAAAAGAACTGAACAATTTCCTTAAGGACAACAAGATAAAGTTAAGGGATGAGGCTGAAATGAAAAAGGCTGTGGAGTTCCTTAACGGGATAGAATAATAGCAGTGACCCTGCGCACAGGGTCCCTGCTATTGCTTTATGATTTCATTGCGGAGATTTAATCAATAAATCCCGGTAATATCCCATACAAAGGCCCTGGCCCCCACATCGGTATTCTGCTCATCCATCTTTCTGACTGCATCCAGAAGGTGATCAACCTTCTCATCATCCAC
>JAZBOI010000352.1:0-11634 GCA_036351095.1 Bacteroidales bacterium
TATTCTCTTCTACTGCTTCCAGGTGCTCCAGGTAGTCATCCTTAATACTTGTTGGATGTACTCCTATCATTGGCAGGCAGATCCCGGGGTAATCCCTGGCCATCTGCATCATTGGCTTAATTGATTCCCTGTCAATGTTTGGAAGCAGCATTTTAATGACGCCACTATTTAGGGCCCGCTTTATTACCTCATCCCTGTCGTTGTCAAACTCGGGCAGGTAGAGGTGGGTATGACTGTCTATAAGCTGCATATTTTTTTGCTTTGCGGATCCAAACTTAATGAACAAAAAAAAAGGGGCAAAGAAAATACCCCTTTTTCAATAATTATCACGGTCTTTTGCCTATACTACTCCATGTGCAAGCATTGAATCGGCCACTTTGATAAAACCTCCAATGTTTGCTCCCATAACATAATTAATGTATCCATCCTCCTGCTTGCCATATTTAACACATGTATCATGAATATTTTTCATGATCAGCTGCAAACGGGAGTCAACTTCCTCGCGTGTCCATGCAAGGCGCATTGAGTTCTGTGTCATTTCCAGTCCTGAAACAGCCACACCGCCTGCATTAGCTGCTTTGCCGGGTCCGTAAAGTATGCCTGCCTTGTGATAAACATCCACAGCTTCTGGTGTAGATGGCATATTAGCTCCTTCGGAAACACAATAACAACCATTTTTTATGAGTGTTTCTGCGTCTTTGCCGTTTACTTCGTTTTCAGTTGCATTGGGCATAGCAACATCACATTTAACATCCCAGGGCCTCTTACCCTCGAAATATTCAACACCGTATTTCTCGGCATATTCCTTTATCCTGCCGCGCTTAATGTTTTTCAGTTCCATGACATAGGCAAGTTTTTCTTCATCTATACCTGCCGGGTCGTAGATATAGCCTGCTGAATCGGAAAGTGTAACCACCTTGCCACCCATTTCAGTAACTTTCTGGCATGCAAACTGGGCCACATTGCCTGAACCCGATATACTCACTACTTTGCCTTCGAGCGAATCTCCCCTGGTTTCGAGCATGTTCTGTGCAAAATAGGTTGCTCCGTATCCTGTTGCTTCCGGGCGTATGAGCGATCCTCCCCACTGGATGCCTTTTCCTGTAAGTACGCCGGTGAATTCATTTCTGAGCCTCTTATACTGACCAAAGAGGTAACCTATCTCGCGGCCACCAACGCCTATGTCCCCGGCAGGGATATCGGTGTTCGGACCTATATGTCGTGACAATTCTGTCATAAAGCTCTGGCAGAATCTCATTACTTCATTATCTGATTTTCCTTTCGGGTCAAAATCCGATCCTCCTTTACCTCCCCCCATGGGAAGGGTTGTGAGACTGTTCTTGAATACCTGTTCAAAAGCGAGAAACTTGAGAATTCCGAGGTTCACCGTAGGGTGGAACCTTAAGCCTCCTTTATAGGGACCTATGGCACTGTTCATTTCTATACGGTATCCTTTGTTGATCTGGATCTCTCCCTTGTCGTCGAGCCATGGCACCCTGAACAGAACAACCCTTTCGGGTTCCGCAATTCTTTCCAGGACTTTGGCATGTTTGTACTTGGGGTTTTCTTCAATAAAAGGGATCAACGATTCGGCAACTTCCTGTACGGCCTGGTGAAACTCGTTTTCACCCGGGTTCCTGGCCTTGATACTGGCCATAAATTTTTCAACTCTAGGGTCCATAGTTTTGTTTTTTGTTTTTTTATAATGGTTAATAATGAGGAAATAAAAATAGAAATTTCATTTTAAAAGAGCCCAATGTATTTCTTTTCTTTACCAATAATATGTTAAGAAATGCCATCCCAGGCAATAATCTACATTAAGCCAGGCACTTCCGGGAAGTTTGTGTGTTGTAAAACATGTGAGGGCGGATTTTTTTATCTTCTTAATCCATCGCTGTGCCAGTCAATTTTTTAACCTGTAAATATTTCCGGGTATACTTTCCACCAGGCCTGAGAATTCGAGTTTCAGCAGTGCAGATGAAAGCTGATGGAAGGGTTTCTCCAGGGATCTGGCAATCTGGTCAGAAGATACTTCCTGGTTCTCATTTATCAATTCAAAGATTTGTTCTTCCAGCGGACTGAGGTTTTCAGGGAATAATTTTCTTTGCTTATTGACCTTGCTTACCTTCAGCCAGTTGAGGGTGTAAAATATATCGTCGGCTGATTCTACCAGGGCAGCCCTGTTTGATTTAATCAGCAGGTTGCATCCTTCAGAAGCCGGTAAGCCCGGACTGCCTGGCACAGCCATTACCTCCCTGTTGTATGATAATGCGATGTCAGCCGTGACCATTGCGCCTCCTTTCCGGCCGGATTCGATTATCAGTGTGGCATCTGATATCCCGGCAATGATCCTGTTTCTTTTAATAAAATTATTTCTTTCGGGAGATTCAGATGAAGGGAAATCTGTAATAAGTGCCCCCTGGGAAATTATCTGTTTAGCCACGGGCAGGTGCACCCCTGGATAAATTGTTCTGAATCCATGACCGAGAACAGCTATTGTCATTAGCCCTTCTTTCAATGCCGCCTTATGGGCAGTAATGTCAACCCCGTATGCCAGGCCGCTGCTTATAACCAGTTCCGGATATTCCCCGGCCAGATCATGAATGATCGACTGGCAGATGTCTTTGCCTTTGCGTGTAATATTCCTGGTCCCGACAATACTGATTATCCTGTCGCGGTTCAGGTCCACATTTCCCTTCATATAGATCAGCAGTGGTGAATCCGGGCATTCCTTCAATCTCAGCGGGTAGTCATGATCATCGAAACGCCTTATAGCGATATCGTGTTTCCGGACATAGTCAAGTTCCTCAGCTGCCTTTTCCCTGAATTTTTTGGAGCTGATATGAGAAGCGATTGTTTTTCCTATACCAGGTATCTGTAACAGTTTGTGGTATGGCTCGGAAAGGACTGCCGAGGCGGAACCAAGGTGTGAGATAAGCTTTTTTGCGTTAATATCTCCTACACCGGGCACCATGCCAAGAGCAATGGTGCAAAGCAATTCACTGTCGTTTTTCATTTAAGCGCGAGACATTTTCCCAAAGATAAAAAACAGGGCTGAATATATGCATACAGCTATGCATGAAAATAACAAAAAAAGCTTATCCGGCTTCTATCATTCCCAGGGCCAGGATGTTCAGTTAACCAAACAAATAAGCCTGGTTAAGGTCCGGTACAAAAAGGAAAAGGCTGCTCAATAATGAACAGCCTCTTTAAAAAAACTATGGGAGTTTTAAAAGATTCCGTAATCAAGCATAGCGTTGGCAACTTTGAGGAAGCCGGCAATATTTGCTCCTTTAACATAATCAATATAGCCATCTTCCGTTCTGCCGTTCCTGACACAGGCTTCGTGTATATTGATCATTATCTCATGCAGCCTGTCGTCGACCTCGTTGCGCCTCCAGTGAAGCTTCATCGAGTTCTGTGACATTTCGAGCCCTGATGTTGCAACACCACCTGCATTTGCAGCCTTGCCAGGTGCAAAAAGGAGTTTGTTTTTCTGTATTATTTCAATGGCTTCAGGTGTGCAGGGCATATTTGCCCCTTCGCATATGCAGATACAACCGTTGTTTACAAGATTCTGTGCGTCCTGATCATTCAGTTCATTCTGTGTTGCACAGGGAAGGGCAATGTCGGCCTTTACTTCCCATGGGTGTTTATTCTCATTGAACTGGCCCGATTCGAATTCGTATGAATAGGGTTTTACTATATCTTCGTTCGAAGCCCGCAGTTCGAGCATATAATCAACCTTTTCGCCGGATATACCATCCGGGTCGTAAACGTAACCATCAGGTCCCGAAAGCGTTACGACTTTTCCTCCCAGCTCATTCACTTTCTGGACGGCACCCCAGGCTACATTGCCAAACCCTGAAACGGCCACTGTTTTGCCTTCAAAGGTCTCACCAATGGTTGCAAGCATTTCCTTTGCAAAGTAAACACAGCCAAAGCCGGTTGCTTCAGGGCGTATAAGTGAACCGCCCCAGTTGATACCTTTGCCTGTAAGTACACCGGTATGTTCTCTCTTAAGTTTTTTATACATGCCAAAGAGGTAGCCTATCTCACGGCCTCCCACACCGATATCTCCGGCTGGAACATCCATCTCTGGACCGATATAGTTCCATAATTCAAGCATATATGAATGGCAGAACTTCATAATTTCGGCATCAGATTTTCCTTTTGGATTAAAATCTGATCCTCCTTTGCCTCCTCCCATAGGCAGGGAGGTGAGCGAGTTTTTGAATATCTGTTCAAAACCGAGAAACTTCAGAATACTCAGGTTAACACTGGGGTGAAAACGTAAGCCTCCCTTGTAGGGGCCAATGGCATTATTGTACTGAACACGGTAGCCAAGATTTACCTGTACTTTCCCCTCATCATCCATCCAGGGTACTTTAAATGTAATAACCCTGTCCGGTTCAATCAGCCTTTCGATAATATTGGCAGATTCAAAATGCGGATTCTCATTATAGACTTCTTCTATTGATTCGAGAACTTCCCTGACAGCCTGGAGATACTCAACCTCGCCGGGATGCTTCTTTTCGAGGTTGTTAAGAACAATGTCTACATTCATTATGATTTTATTTTGAAGTATTTATAATAGGTTTGATTATAAGTGCAAATTTGGTTTTATAAAAAAAATAAAAAAATGATTAAACTCATATGTCCATACCGGCTATTCCTTTTTTAAGTAAGTGTTAAGTGCCTTTTTAATCTTCTCAAGTTCCTTTTTTGACAGGGAGGAGATATAGACAGGTGAATAGCGGGCTTTTTTATTTCCCATCAGCCGGTAAAGGTATATTGCTTTTATTAGGCCGGCAAAGCTTTTGTTTATCTCAAAGCCCGCAAACTCATTCTTGGGAATTTCAACGGAACTTTTTTTTCCGCTCATGAATCCCACAGCATAGTATCTGAAAATAATATGCCTGCCATCGTCAGAAAAATAAATGTACCTGTAGCGGAGAATAAGAGGCAAAAAAGCCAGCAGCAGGTATAAGAGGGTAAGCGCCAGCGTGGCATGAATTTCCTGGATACCGAAAAGAGGGAAGCGAAGCTGTTTGCCGAAATACACCAGGTAAACATAGACTATCATTAGAAGTGATGCTACAAAGAGCCTCAGCCTTAAGCGTATGATGGTCCGGCCATTGTCAAATGTCATCGGGGAATGTTTTTTACAAACCTAATATATTCCATAAATATACCAATTAATTTATTCAGTATAATTCTGCCTTTTGTTTTCAAAAAAATCCACGATTATTTTCCTGCACTCCTCTTCCATTATCCCCTTAACAACCCTCGTTTTTTTATGCAAAACACTTCTGCTGTAAAGGGTGAAGCCCCTTTTTTCATCTGCTGTTCCGTAAACGAGGGTTCCGATACGACTCCAGAATAATGCGCCGGCGCACATCATACAGGGCTCCAGGGTAACATAAAGGCTGCATTTGTCCAGATATTTGCCACCCAGGAAGCCGCTGGCAGCTGTTATTGCCTGCATTTCAGCATGGGCGGTCGGATCATTAAGTGTTTCGGTAAGATTATGAGCCCTTGCTATTATCCGCTTATTGCATACCACCACCGCACCTACAGGCACTTCTCCTGCTGCCTTTCCCCTTTCGGCCTCATCTAATGCTGCCTTCATGAAAATATCATCACTGGCTTCAGGTGTCATCATAAGCAAATATTTAAGGGTAGCGGTAAAAATACAAAATATGTAAATATATACCACCTGCCCTAATTCGTTTCAGCGTTATGATGTTTTGCTTATTTTTGTTTCAAATTTAATAAGCATTATGTACAGAACACACAATTGCGGAGAATTGAACTTATCCAACAGGGGTGAGAAAGTAAGTTTATGCGGCTGGATACATAAATCGAGAGACCTGGGTGGTATGACCTTTATAGATTTGCGCGACAGGTATGGAAAAACACAGCTTGTTTTCAATATGGAAACAGAGCCGGATATGTGTGCCGAAGCAAGGAAGCTGGGCAGGGAATATGTTATCCAGGCAGAAGGCAGGGTTGAAGAGAGAAGTAATAAGAACCCGAAAATATCAACAGGTGATATCGAGATTATAGTTGATAAGCTGGTCGTTTTAAATGCAAGTAAAATTCCTCCTTTCACCATCGAGGAGGATACCGACGGGGGTGATGAATTAAGGATGAAATACCGCTACCTGGATCTCAGACGTGAACCACTTAAGCAGAATATTATACACAGGCACAGGGTGGCACAGGAAGTAAGAAAATACCTTGATGGGCAGGGTTTTATAGAAATAGAAACTCCGGTGCTTATTAAGTCTACACCGGAAGGAGCGCGCGATTTTGTTGTTCCTTCAAGGGTACACCCCGGCTCATTCTATGCCCTTCCGCAGTCACCCCAGACATTCAAGCAATTGCTTATGGTATCGGGTTTTGATAAGTATTTCCAGATTGTCAGGTGTTTTCGTGATGAAGACCTTAGGGCAGACCGGCAGCCTGAATTTACCCAGATTGACTGCGAAATGTCTTTTGTTGAACAGGAAGACGTGCTTAAGACCTTTGAGGGACTGGCTGTAGCCCTTTTCAAGGCAGTTAAGGATTATGAGATCAGGGACACTTTTCCCCGCCTGTCCTATGATCGTGCAATTTCAGAATATGGTACGGATAAACCCGACCTGAGATTCGATATGAAGATAAAGGACCTGGGTGCCCTGGTAAAGGACAGGGGATTCAATGTTTTTGACAACTCGGAATATGTTGGAGGCATAGTGGCCCCAGGCTGTTCCGAATATTCGAGGAAGGAACTGGACGGCCTGACAGATTTTGTCAGGAAACCGCAAATAGGTGCCAAGGGACTCGTATATGTTAAATATAACCGGGATGGCTCATTCAAGTCATCAGTCGATAAATTCTTTGAGGGCGATGATCTGCAGCAATGGGCTGAAAAGATGTCTGCAGAGCCGGGTGACCTCCTCCTTCTGCTGGCAGGCGAAAGAATGAGTACCCTGTCTGCACTTTCGGAACTGAGGCTCGAGATGGGCAAGCGCCTGGGCTTAAGGGCTGAAGGCGTATTCAAACCCCTGTGGGTAGTGGATTTCCCCTTACTGGAATGGGATGAGGAAACAGGGAGGTATTATGCCATGCACCACCCGTTCACATCACCGAAGAAGGAAGATCTGCATTTGCTGGAAGCAGAGCCCGGCAGGGTAAGGGCCAATGCCTATGACCTTGTTATTAACGGGGTTGAGATAGGAGGTGGTTCAATAAGGATACATGATGCGGAAATACAGAAAAAAATGTTCGCTGTCCTGGGTTTCACCGGGGAAGAGGCCGTATCGCAGTTTGGTTTCCTGATGGATGCATTCAGCTACGGGGCACCTCCCCATGGAGGCATTGCTTTCGGTTTCGATCGCTGGGTATCACTGTTTGCCGGATCAGAAACGATAAGGGACTTTATTGCTTTCCCTAAAAACAATGCCGGGAGGGACATAATGATAGACTCTCCTTCATCAATATCATCTGAACAGTTAAAAGAGCTGGGTCTTGAAATTAGAAAAAAAGGGATATAAAAAATTATATCCCTGCATCCGCTTTCTTTATTAACAATCAATTATTTGTTTTCACCAATGGTGGGTATAGAAAGAGGCTGCCCTTTTAAGACAACCTCATCTGCTTACTATTGCTTAAATATCAAAAAGCATATCCGAAACTAAAACCGAAGGCCACTGATGCTGAGGCCTTGTCCTCAAAAGGTACGTCAAATACTTCTTCAGAATCGCCTTCAGGTGTCCATTTACTGCTTTTTACACCAAGACCTGTGAAGACATCAAGGGCAAAGCCGCCACTTGTTATGAGCTGGTAGCCGATGATACCGTTAAAGTTCATCTTCATCATACTAACCTTGTTGGCAGTATTGTCTTTGCTTGCAATGGAGGCAGAGGCGTAGGAGAAATGCGGTCCGACATACAGTCCTTCTGGTGCCTGGGTGTCGCGGCTGAGGAAGAATTTATAGAAGAGCTGACCGCGGAAACCGCTTGTTTGAACTCCACTAACCTCTTCTCCCTCGTTGGTTAGTTCATCAAGGTTCAGAAGAAGGCTCGGCCCCAGGTATGAGGCACCAAGGGTAATGGATTGTTTGGGCATCGTCCTGGCTTCAAAAAGAATTTTGTACTCCCCTGTGACCGGGATAATTGTTACCCAGAACGGACCACCAAGGGCAGCAAGCGGGTTTGTTTTTATTACAAATCTATGCGAGTCGTCCCCGGCCTGGCCCATCGCTGCTGAAACGCCCAGCATAGCAATAATGATCATTACAAAGATTTTTCTGAGTCCTTTCATGGTTTCTGTAAATTGGTTATTTATAATAGCTTTCAGCAAAAATATGAAATTATCATTGATATTGTCAGTCAGGTCTTTGTTTTTGTTAACAATTTAATGCTGAAACTTAACAAAGCTGCTAAAAATTATAATGCCCCATGTATATTAAGCAAGCGCATTGGCTGTGCTTGGGGAGAGCCAATGATGATTTTTCAGCTGAGAGCTGTGCTTCAGGGAGAGCCATTGAGAATTTTTCAGCTGAGAGCTGTGCTTCGGGGAGAGTTAATGATAATTTTTCAGCTGAGAGCTGTTCCGATAAGAGTTGCCGCTGTACAATGTGTTATTTTTACCTGCACATAATCACCTGCCCTGTAGCTGCCGGCCGGGAAGACCACCACCTTATTCTGTGATGTCCTGCCTGACAGGTCGCTGTCCGATTTTTTTGAATAGCCTTCCACCAGTACTTCAAGCACCCTGCCAATGTCTTTTTTCTTACTTTCAAGCGACAGGGTATTCTGCAATTCAATTATTTCGCTGAGGCGCCTGTTTTTGACTTCTTCGGGAACATCATCAGCAAGCCTTTTTGCAGCTGGGGTACCCGGTCTCTCATTATATTTGAACATATAGGCAAAATCATAAGCCGACCATTTCATAAGACTGAGGCTGTCAGCATGATCTTCCTCAGTCTCAGTACAGAAGCCTGCAATCATATCGGTTGATATTGAACACCCGGGCAAAATTTCACGTATGGCCCTTATCCTGTCCATATACCATTCCCTGTCATACTTGCGGTTCATAAGTTCCAGTATACGGCTGCTGCCACTCTGGGCAGGAAGGTGAATATGTTTGCAGATATTATCGTAGCGGGCCATTACCCTGAGCAGCTCATCAGACATATCCTTGGGATGGGAGGTTGAAAAGCGGACCCTGAGCAGGGGGCTGATTTTAGCGGTCATCTCCAGCAGACCGGCAAAATTTGTTCTCTTACCCTCTTTATCCCAGAGATATGAATTTACGTTCTGGCCGAGCAATGTTACTTCCCTGTAGCCCCTGTCAAAAAGATCCCTTACCTCGTCCAGTATTGTCAGCGGATCGCGACTCCTTTCGGCACCTCGCACATATGGTACCACGCAGTATGAGCACATATTGTTACAGCCCCTCATAATGGAAACAAAGGATGATACACCCCTGGTGTCAAGCCTGACAGGTGAGATATCTGCATAGGTCTCCTCACGGGAGAGGAGCACGTTGACTGCTTCATGTCCCTCGGATGCTTCCTGTATAAGTTTTGGAAGGTCACGGTAAGCATCGGGCCCGACAACGAGATCCACCATCTTATCTGCAACAAGAAGCTGTTCCTTCAGTCTTTCCGCCATACAGCCTATTACCCCCACAAGTGTGCCGGGATTGTTTTTCTTGTAGTGTTTGAAGAGGTCAAGCCGCGCCCAGACACGTTGTTCAGCATTATCCCTTATTGAACATGTATTGACAAGGATCAGGTCAGCCTGGTCCATCCGGCTGCTTACTGTAAAGCCTTCATCCTTCAGGATAGACACCACGACTTCGCTGTCAGCAACGTTCATCTGGCATCCGTATGTTTCTATGTATAATCTGCGTGGCATATAATACTAAGCAGTTGTCAACTGTTTTTGTTCAGCATGCAAAAATACGGAAGACAATAGACAAATCAGCAAAGGCAGAAGTAAAATATATCACTTATGCTGAAAACAGCTCCGCATGACGGTGAAAGTGGCGGGTCTCTTAATTTCCTGACATTGAATAGGGATAGGAATCAGGTGATGTTCCCCTTTTCTTATCCGGATTCTCAGACATCACGAATATGAGCCTGCCACCTTTCTGCAGCCTGTCATGTGTGAGATAATTTTTATCAACGATCTCCCCGTTAAACCTGATATCCTCGACGTACACTGCATCAGGGCCGTTACCCTCCGCAATTATTTCAAGTATATTGCCCCCTGGCATTTCAATGCTCATCTTATCAAACAAAGGTGATCCTATGACGTACTGATCAGTGCCGGGACATACAGGATAAAAACCCATGGCACTGAAGACATACCATGCCGATGTCTGGCCGTTATCCTCGTCGCCGCAGTATCCATCGGGTGTATAATTATACAGTTTATCCATTACCTGCCGTACACGGAATTGTGTTTTCCATGGTTGGCCGGCATAGTTGTAGAGGTAGATCATGTGCTGTATGGGCTGGTTTCCGTGGGCATAGTTTCCCATTCCTGCAATCTGCATTTCACGTATCTCATGAATAATTATCCCGTAATAAGAATAATCGAAAACCGGTGGTACCTCGAAGACAGAATCCAGTTTCGCAACAAATCTGTCTTTTCCTCCCATCAGGCTTACCAGGCTGTCGATATCATGGAAAACACTCCATGTATAGTGCCAGCTGTTACCCTCGGTAAAGGCATCACCCCATTTATATGGGCTGAAGGGCGACTGGAAGCTGCCGTCCTTATTCCTGCCTCTCATAAGGCCTCTTCCCGGGTCAAAAACATTAACGAAATTCCTGGCTCTTTTTTTATAAAGGCTCAGCTCCTCTTCCGGCTTTCCCAGTGCCTGGCCCAGTCTCCATATACAATAATCGGCATAAGCATATTCAAGGGTACGTGCGGTATTTTCCCTTATACCTGCATCATAGGGAATATAGCCCAGATCATTATAGTAGTCAGCACCATACCTTCCCACTGAATGAACGGGACCATGGCCCCTGGTGTTTTTGATCATTGCCTGGTAAAGTGTTTCAGCATCATAATCCCTGATACCCTTGAGATAGCTGTCTGCTATTAGAGAGGCTGAATTGGAACCTATCATGCAATCCCTGTGACCGGGGCTGGCCCATTCGGGCAACCACCCGCTTTCATTATATGTGTTTACCAGCCCTTTCATTATCTGGCTGTTGAGCTCAGGATACATGAGGGTAAAAAATGGAAATACAGCCCTGAAGGTGTCCCAGAAACCATTATCGGTAAACATATAACCGGGCAGTACTTCCCCGTTATAAGGGCTGTAATGGACAGTATCTCCCGCGGCGTTTATTTCGTAAAATTTGCGTGGGAAAAGAAGCAGCCTGTACAGGCAGGAATAGAAGGTTCGCACCTGGTCAATATTGTCGCTCTCTATCTCTATCCTTCCCAGCTCACTGTTCCATATCTTCCCGGCTTCTTCCTTCACCGTATCGAAAGATTTTGAACCTATCTCATCCCTGAGGTTTTTCTCAGCCTGTTCGGGACTGATAAAAGAGGAGGCTACCCGTGCATGTACGATCTCATCTTTGGCTGTCCTGAATCCGACCATGGCACCGGCATGAAA
>JAZBOI010000353.1:0-3062 GCA_036351095.1 Bacteroidales bacterium
CGGTCATTGACAAGCACGTATACGACGGTTTCCTGTTTATTTTCAGAATCATCCTCCGGAATATCAATATCCTTGTCTTCGACATAACCCGGGCTTACAATTTTTACATTATCCCCTTCAATACTTCCTTCCACGCCTTTCCCCTTTATGGCGTTAAAATTTTCTGCATCAGGCACATCTATATCTTCCTCTTTCACCTTTTTCATTATGCCTGCGGCCAGAGGATGTTCAGATTTTGTTTCCAGTGCCCCGGCCAGGCGGAGTATGTCTTTATCGCTGTACTTATCAATGACAGACTTAAACCTGCTTACGCCAAAATTTCCCTTTGTGAGTGTACCGGTTTTATCAAGGACGAGGAGGCTGATATGACGGGAATTTTCAAAAGCCGTACGGTTTCTTATCAATAGTCCTTTGCCGGCAGCTACCGATGTTGATATAGCTACAACCAGTGGAACGGCAAGACCGAGAGCGTGGGGGCATGTAATCACCATAACACTTGCCATTCTTTCCAGGGCAAAGGCAAAAGTTTTTCCTGTGATCAGCCATGTTGCAAGAGTCCCGAATCCAACCACCAGGGCTATCAGTGTTAGCCATGATGCAATTTTATCGGCAATATGCTGGGCCTTTGATTTATTTTCCTGTGCCTCGCTTACCATGTTAATTACCTTGTTGAGGTAAGCTTCTTCACCAACTCCTTCCACTTTAACTGTAAGAGAGCCGTTACCGTTGATTGAACCGCCGACAACCTTATCATCCTTCTTTTTGCTCACAGGTTTGGATTCTCCCGTTATGAATGATTCGTTTACACCGCTTTCCCCTTTGATAATAATACCGTCCACAGGAATCTTTTCGCCCGGTTTAATCAATACCTTATCATCCGGATTCAGTTTATCCGTATCAACATCTTCTATGCTGTCACCCTTTACCAGGTGTGCACGGGAAGGAATCATTTTTACCAGTTCCTGGAGCGACCGGGATGCACCCATCACAGACTTCATCTCTATCCAGTGTCCCAGGAGCATGATATCAATCAGTGTTGCCAGTTCCCAGAAGAATTTTTTACCCTCAAGCCCGAAGGTTGTGGCTGTACTATAAGCATACGCCACTGTTATTGCAACGGCTATAAGGGTCATCATACCTGGCTTCCTGTCCTTTAGCTCATCGTAAAGGCCTTTTAAAAAAGGCCAGCCACCATAGAGAAAAATAAATGATGCTAAAGCGAACAGCAGGTATTGCGAATAGCTGAAAGAGAGTTCATAACCAAAAATACCCTGTATCATGGGCGACAGCAGCAGAACAGGTACTGTTGCAGCAAGTGAGATCCAGAATCGTTTCCTGAAATCCCTGATCATCATTGCGTGGTGGTTGGAGTGGTCATGATGCTCTTTATGTTTGTCGCCGTGCCTGTGTCCTTTGTTTTTATCACTATTCATAAGCCATATTTACTTTGAACATTGGGAAATAGCACTACAGGGCAAACATCAGTCTGCCTGCTGTGCCCCGGGATATACTACTTAAGGTCATCAATTTTTGAAGCTATGATAAAGTCATTTTCTGACAATCCCTTAATAGCATGAGTTGTCAGCTCAACTTCGACCTCGTCATAGTGGATTGTTATATCCGGGTGGTGCTGTTCTTCTTCCGCTATATCTGCTATCTTGTTTACAAAGGCCATACTTTCCTTGAAGTTCTTAAAAGGGAATTTTCTTTTAATCTTCTTATTGTCAATCACATCCCAATCGCTATCGACTTTATCCTTAAACTCCCTGATCTCTTTCTCCTTAAAAGGTTCTACTCCGCCTTCGCAGGGTACACATTTTTTATCTTTAAGTTCCATTTCTGTTTATTTTATGATTAATACTTATTTATACTAACAATTCAGAATGAAAAATGTGTGCCAATATTCAGGACCGCAAACATTCCCACCTGCCAGGGACCTTTCTGTGACTATTTTCTACAAAGAGGGAATAAAAGCCACACCCCGGGCCTGGTGATTGACCTGCTGGCAGGTACCCATTGCAGAGACCTGAGTCTATTAAAGGACAGTTCCCGGTAGCATAATGCCCTGTTGCATATTATCCATGCCCGGCAAGCCCGTGTTTAGATGCTCTTTACTTTGTGATTAAGGAATATTACATGTAATTTAAATATCTGGAATCATTATGGTATGATATTTTCAATGCACTATAAAGCAAAAATTAAGTTGTTTCTAAAGATTTTAAAATGAACATTCTAATTACAGGTTGCAGCAAAGGGCTTGGGTATGGACTCTCACGTTTTTACCTTGAAGGGGGTCATAGAGTTTTTGGTATCAGCAGGTCAGGTAATGACGAGCTGGAAAATTATCCGGGTTTCAGTCACCTCGGGCAGGATCTGTCCGATTTTGATTCACTGAGGAAAAACATCCCGGCTTTCCTGGGGGAAATAAAAACACTGGATTTAGCAATTCTGAATGCAGGGATCCTGAATGATATTAAAGACATGAGGGATACAGGTCTTGAAGAGATAAGGCATGTAATGGACCTTAATGTATGGGCGAATAAGGTATTGATCGATTATCTCCTGGATGAGCTTGATGAAATATTGCAGATTGTGGCTGTTTCATCGGGAGCTGCCGTCAGTGGATCAAGGGGATGGAATGCATATGCCCTTTCAAAGGCCACACTTAATATGCTTATTGATCTTTATTCACGGGAGAATGAGAATACTCATTTCATTGCCATGGCACCAGGGTTGATTGACAGTGGCATGCAGGATTATATATCGGGCCTGCCGGAGGAGATTGATTTCCCCGTGGTGCAAAAGTTAAAGAAGGCAAAAGGAAGCGAACAGATGCCACCGCCTGAGAGGGCTGCTGAGATAGTGGCAGATGCCATTAAGAAGGCTTTAAATTATGAGAGTGGCAGCTTTGTGGATGTAAGGCAGTTATAAGAGCTTTAAATTGGTAAGGGTGAGAGCCTTCAATCGCCTGGGGTAAGACCTTTTAATCGCTACATTCTCTTAGTCGGTGAAGAGCACAATAATAAATATTTATCCTTTAATCAGCAGCATTTATCCTCGGA
>JAZBOI010000354.1:0-3470 GCA_036351095.1 Bacteroidales bacterium
ATACCTCTTTGTAGGTTCAATAAACTGCAGGTGTGATGGTTTGACCGTTTCATAATACCTGTCCAGCACCATCCCTATATTGCGGCCCCTTTCTTCAATATCCCTGTTGATAACACGTGCCAGCCGGTCGTCGGGGTCAGCATCAACATAGGCTTTTATGTGCATCTTATTCCTCAGTTCGGCATCTGTCAGAACAAGTATACCCTCAATTATTATTACCCTTGCCGGTTCAACCGTGATATAAACATCTTCTCTTGTACATGTTATATACGAATACTGAGGCATCCTGACCATATGTCCCCCCCTGAGCTCATCTATATGCCTGTTCAGCAGGCTGAATTCAATGGAACCGGGATGGTCGAAATTAATCTTCTGCCTTTCTTCCAGCGGTAAATGCCTGTTGTCCCTGTAATAGGCATCCTGGGGTATCATTATTACATTTTCATTTCCCAGGAGATCCATGACCTTGCGCGTAACCGTGGTCTTGCCTGATCCTGTGCCGCCTGCAATTCCTACTATCAACATATTTTATTACTTTTGCTGTCAATAATTTAATCAAAAATACTAATTTCTCTTAATGATCAAGCATAGAGCCGTTTTATGACTGAATTATATCCATTGAAATTTAAACCAATACTAAAAGAAAGAGTATGGGGAGGCAAGCGGCTGGCAACAGCCTACGGGAAGAAGGCCCCTGAAGGAATGAAAATTGGAGAAAGCTGGGAACTGTCAGGTGTACAGGGCGATATATCCAGTGTAGCAAATGGTTTTCTTGAAGGGAACAGCCTGGAAGAGATAGTGGAAGTATATATGGGTGACCTTGTCGGGGAAAAGGTTTTTGAAAAATTCGGAAGGGAATTCCCGCTGCTCATAAAACTCATCGATGCCAATGAAGATCTTTCAATACAGGTCCATCCACCTGATGAGCTGGCAAGGGAAAGACACCATGCCTACGGGAAAACAGAAATGTGGTATGTCCTTGAGGCAGATAAGGATGCAAAGATATACACAGGCTTCAGGGAGGAAATGACAAAGGAAGCTTTCAGGAGCTCACTGGACAAAGGTGATATAGCAGAGAAAATGAATATTGAAAACCCTGATCCCGGTGATGTTTTTTTTCTCCCGGCCGGTCGCGTCCATGCCATTGGCAGGGGTGTTGTTCTGGCTGAAATACAACAGACATCGGACATAACATACAGGATATGGGACTGGAACAGGAACGGACTCGACGGCAAGCCTCGTGAATTGCATACCGGGTTGTCAGTGGATGCAATTGACTATAAAAGCTATGACTCATATAAAACCCGTATTGAACCGGAGCTGAACGGGACGGTGAACCTGATAGATTGTGACTATTTCACATGCAATCTTGTTGAACTGGACAGAAATATGATAAAGGATTATTCACTGACTGACAGTTTCATTGTTTATATCTGCACATCAGGAGAGGCCAGTATAGAATGGGACGAAGGAACAATGGATATTAAAAAGGGTGAAACCCTTCTGATACCCGCCATAATGGAGAAGATACTGGTAAGGCCAGTAAGTCCTGTTAAAATCCTTGAGGTTTATATAAGGGAAATAAAGAACAAATGAAACGACCATGAACCGGGCCTGCGAGCTCACGAAGCAAGATTAAAATTTTAAACAGACGAAAAAATGAAATATATGAAGGCGATAAGAATGACGAACAGCCTGGCTTATGCGCTGATTATCCTCATATTGGCAGTTTCCTGCCAGGATCAGGGCAACAGAAAGGAAGCAGGTGATGAAAAACAAAAGGGGAGTGATGGAGTCCAGCTTAAAAAGTATTATAGCGAAGGCAGGCTGGTCAAGGAAGTCACTTTTAAGAACGATATAAGGAATGGAATATCCCGTAATTATTACGATGATGGCAGGCTGAAAAGAACAATATGGTATGAGAACGGGCTTAAGGAAGATACAGCTAAATGGTATTATCCTGAAGGCAAGGTGTACCGTGCCACACCCTACAGGAACGATAAGATACACGGTACACAGACAAAATTCTACAAGACAGGAAGGGTACAGGCTACCATACCTTATAAAAACGGGCTCAGGGCACAGGGACTGAAAGAATACCTTCCAGATGGCAGGGATGTGGATAATTACCCTTCCATAGACCATAACATACGGGATCTGATTAACTCCCAGGCGGGCGTCTTAAGGGTTTTTACAAAGCTCAGTAACGAATCGCTGGATGTGAGGTTCTACAGGGGATCACTTATAGACGGAGCTTTTGACCCTGGGAAATGCCAGGATATAACATCTTCATCGGGAACGGGTTTTGTGGAGCTGCGGTCCGATGATGAAAGGGGAAAAGCCTACGTTGACATTATTGCTGAATATACTACCAGGTTCAGAAACAGGAAGATAATTACCAAACGCATTGCTTTGCCATATAACAATCTTTACTGATGAAAAATAATATACAGGAAGGAAAGGAACTGGAACTCACATCAGTGGTTAAAGAAAGTGACACAGCAAGGGTATACGGTTCAGGACTGCTCGATGTGTACTCAACACCTGCCATGGTGGCCTTTATGGAAAAAACATCCATGGAGCTGGTACAGGCTATGCTGGGTGAAGGATATGGCACTGTGGGCATAGCTCTCGATATCAAACATATGAAAGCTGTTCCCGTGGGAGAAAGGATCAGATGCATTAGCAGGCTTTCCTCTGTTGAGGGAAATAAGCTGACATTCCGGGTAGAGGTAAAATGTGACTCAGGCCTTGTTGGTGAAGGCACTCATTCAAGGTATATAATAGAAGAAAAAAGATTCCTTTCAAAGATAAATTAATGATCATACGCTCGTCCAGCTTTATTAAAAGCAGCACAAAACTGGCTGACTGTCCCCCTGCCGACAGAGCTGAATATGCTTTTTCGGGCAGATCAAATGTGGGGAAGTCATCACTGATAAATATGCTCACTGGACGTAAAAGGCTGGCAAAAATATCATCCACACCCGGCAAGACACAGACCATCAACCATTTTATAATTAACGAAGACTGGTATCTTACCGACCTGCCGGGCTACGGTTATGCAAAAGTGTCAAGAACATCACGCAGGATCTGGCAGGGATTTACGGGCGAGTACATAACAAAGAGAGAAAACCTTATATCCCTCTTCCTTTTAATTGATGCAAGGCATGAACCTCATAAATCAGATTATGAGTTCATGAATTTTCTTGGACTGAAGGGTGTACCCTTTGCCAGGATTTTTACAAAATCAGATAAGCTGGGTGGTAACAGCCTGAAGAAGATCATTAACATACACGATAAACTTATGCTGGAAACATGGGAAAGCCTACCGCCTACCTTTATAAGCTCAGCCATCACCGGGAGGGGCCGTGATGAAATATTAAAATATATTGAGGAAACATTAACTTTTTTTGAAAAGCAGCCTTAAGGTAATTATGATTTTTGTAGTTTTGCAATTATCACATATAAGC
>JAZBOI010000355.1:0-8414 GCA_036351095.1 Bacteroidales bacterium
AGAACATTCCTGCTGGCCATGAAAACTTTCAGCTTTTCATTATTAATTTCAGGCATTGGCGGAAGATCTTCGTAAATGTTCACCGCGTTAAAAAAGTCAGTGAATAGCTTTTCATAATCAGGATAATCAATCCTGATATCGGGCAGCAGGTTTGCAAGGGTATGCATGAACCTGCTCTTTTTACCCTGGAGGTCCAGTTCAGCCTCATCCTTGTAAATAGTGAACAGCAGGTCGCCTTTTGAAAAAGAGGCGCCTTTCTTAAGGCTTATCTCCCCGGGAATAATTTTTCCCGATGACTCAGCCACTATATCCAGCGCGCTCAGTGAACGCAAACGCCCCTCAGCTTCAACTGATGATTCCACTGTCCCGTATTTCACCTCAACGGATTGCACATAGCGCCTTGTATCATTATCCCTCCTTGCCGGCGGTTCCTCTTTCTGGGCAATAAGGAACTTCATAATACCAAAGGCCATGCCCACTATAAATATAAATGCGGATACTATTATTATTCTCCTGTCAATCTTTTTCATAAGAACTCATTTCGTTGATTCATAAATGATTTTAAAGCATTTTATTACACTTCATGTATCACTTTTTCTTCCTTAATAACATATTTTCAGTCAAGCTGTTCATTTAAATATTTAAAATCGCTATTTCATAGGATGAATGACCGGAATATTTTTTTTCTTTGTTTAGTATCTTTTTTAGGAAAAGTGTATAGATTAGGTCCTCTAAAGCAACAATAAAATGGCAGAAACAAGGAAGAAAGGATTTGGAACAGCGCCTGTTTTTTTCACTGCAATATCAACCATCCTGGGGGCCATATTATTTCTCCGCTTCGGCTTTGCCGTAGGCACACTGGGTTTCTGGGGGGTGATACTGATCATCCTCCTCGGCCATATGCTCACTATTCCCACAGCACTGGCAATATCGGAACTTGCAACCAACAAGCGCGTTGAAGGCGGTGGTGAATATTTCATAATAAGCAGGTCATTTGGCCTTAACATAGGGGCCACAATCGGTATTGCCCTTTATCTTTCACAGGCTATTAGCGTGGCTTTTTACGTGATTGCCTTTACAGAAGCCTTCGAATTCTTTTTTAACTACATAAAGGAACAGTTTGACTTCACCCTGCCCAGGCAGGCAATATCTATACCGGCCATGTTATTGCTGGCCATATTGATACTTAAAAAAGGTGCCAATATGGGCGTTAAGGCACTATATGTTGTTGTTGGTATACTTGCCATTTCACTGCTGCTGTTCTTTTTAGGTACAACGGAACATGCTGAACAGGCGAGCTATACACTTGAATCTGCTGCTTTCAGGAATAAGGACAGCTTTTTCATAGTTTTTGCCATAATATTTCCTGCATTCACGGGGATGACTGCCGGGGTAGGGCTCTCTGGCGATCTCCGGGATCCTTCAAAATCAATTCCAAGGGGAACAACAATAGCCACACTGTCAGGGATGATAATATACTTCTTCATTGTATTCAAGCTTGCTTCATCTGCCAGCATTGACGATCTTCTGAATAAACAGCTGGTAATGGGCGATATAGCCATCGCAGGTTCCTTCATAATACCCCTGGGACTGGCAGCATCAACCATCTCTTCAGCCCTGGGATCGGTTATGGTGGCCCCAAGGACACTGCAGGCCCTGGCAGCCGACCGTTCATTTCCCTCATCCAGGATAAACTGGTGGTTATCAAGGGGCAGGAAGGGCGACAATGAACCTGTTAATGCATCACTCATTACTGTTATTATAGCAATGGCCTTTGTGGCACTTGGAAATGTCAATGCCGTGGCGGGAATAATCTCAATGTTCTTTATGGTCACATACGGAACACTGTGTCTCATTTCCTTCCTCAATCACTTTGGAGCAAGTCCATCCTACCGGCCTTCATTCAAATCAAAGTGGTTCCTGTCATTGATGGGCTTTATTATCGCGATCTGGGTCATGTTCAAAATAAATGCCACCTATGCCCTTATTGCGATTGTTGTAATGGTTTTACTTTATGCGTATATAAATTATTACCATCGTGACAGGCAGGGCTTACAGTCGATTTTCGCAAATGCACTTTTCCAGCTCAACAGGAACCTGCAGGTTTATCTTCAGAAACATTCGGCCAGGAAAACACAACAGGAATGGAGACCAAGCGTAATATGCATATCAAAGAATTCCTTCGAGAGAGACACGGCTTTCAGGTTATTGAACTGGATATCATTCAGATATGGGTTTGGCACCTACCTGCACAGGATAGAGGGTTATTATTCAAAGAAAAGTCATGCAGAAGCCCAGGAAGTCCTTAAAACCCTTGTGAAAAGCTTTGATAATATTGAAAACCACGTATTTATAGATACACTGATATCGCCTTCATACACTTCTGCCATAGCGCAGGCAATACAGCTGCCGGGTATCTCAGGTATGGAAAACAATATGGTGATATTCGAATACAGCAAGGAAAGGCCGGAGGAGCTAATCGAAATAATGGACAATCATTCCCTGGTTAATGCAGGTGATTTTGATGTTTGCATACTTGCCAGTTCACATAAGAATATAGTTTATAAACAGGGCATTCATGTATGGGTTAAATCGACCGATGAATACAATGCCAACCTGATGATCCTGCTCAGCTTTATTATTTCAGGTCACCCCGACTGGAAAAAATCACATATTAAAATATTTGATATCTGTAAGCCTGATCATTACAGTGAGGTTATGGAGAATAACCGGAAACTGATAAAGGAAGGCAGACTGCCTATTACCGAAAAGAATATTGAAATAATAATTGAAGAACCCGACACCAATCCCAGGGAGCTTATATGCAAGAACTCAAGGGATGCAGCACTAACATTAATAGGCTTCAGAGGTGAATCACTTAAACACGAAGAAGATGTATTTTCAGGCTATGATGAACTGGGAACAATCCTCTTTGTAAATTCACATAACCAGAAGACAATCGAATGACCATCCTGAAGCTGGTAAGGGAAGAAATTCAACGAAGGAAATAATCATAGAGGAGGAATAAGTTAATGCATCCATTTTCACTGCCGCTTACTGAGCCTGTTGTTATTTTTATGGTTGTCTTGCTTATTGTACTGCTTGTGCCACTGGCACTGCGCAGAACCAATACTCCCTCAATAATCGGTCTTATCATTGTCGGCATAATCATGGGTCCGCATGCACTGAATGTTATTGCAGATAATGATACCATTGAATTATTCAGCACTGTAGGCCTGCTTTATATTATGTTCCTGGCCGGCCTGGAGATAGAGTTCAGTGAATTTCGAAAAAACAGTTTCAGGAGCGTTTTCTTTGGCCTTACCAGTTTTGTCTTTCCATTTTTCCTGGGTTATTTTACAGGGATATATATCCTCTCACTTAATATTATCCCCTCACTGCTCATTGGCATTTTGCTGTCTTCGAACACACTTATAGCCTATCCTTCTGCAAACAAACTTGGCATCAGCAGGTCACCGGCAGTGATTACGGCAGTTAGCGGCACTGTAATTGCCGACACTCTTGTGCTTATGCTTCTTGCTTTTGCTACAGCAATGCTCAAGGAAGGGGATAAAAACAACTTCCTGGTAACTTTCTTTATTTCCTTTGGCCTCTTTACGGCTGTGATGTTCATACTTCTTCCGAAGTTGAGCCAGTGGTTTTTCAGGTACATGTCCTTTGATGGTCAGCTCCAGTTCATATATATGCTTTGCATCCTCTTTGCCTCGGCCTATATTGCCGAGCTTGCAGGGGCAGAACCCATTATCGGCGCTTTCTTTGCCGGGCTGGCCGTTAACAGGTTAATACCTGCATCATCAACACTTATGAACAGGATCGATTTTGTTGGCAATACACTTTTCATACCCTTTTTTCTTATCAGTGTTGGTATGCTGTTTGACCTGAAAATACTGTTTTCCGGTTTCCTTCCCATCATTTATGCCCTTCTGCTTACTGTACTTGCCCTGGGAGGTAAATGGCTGGCTGCCTGGCTAACAAAGGTTTTATTCAGGCAAACCAAGGCGGAGATGAACACTGTCTTCGGGCTTACTGCCGCACGTACGGCAGCCACACTTGCTGTTGTGATGGTGGGCTATGAATATGGTGTTCTTGACAGGGATATCTTCAATGCGGTTATACTGCTGATACTTATCACCTCCCTTGTCAGTTCATATATAACCGAAAAAAGCGGCAGGCAACTTGCCCTTGAGGAAAGCAGGAGGATAGCAGAGGAAGACACAAGCGGACCAAGGCGCATACTAGTACCCATAGCCAATCCAAAGAATGTTGAGAAGCTTATTGACTTTGCAATATTGCTTTCACACCAGAAAAGCCAGGAGCCGGTATACCCACTTGCCATTATAAGGGATGGTGATAATGCACGCAGGCGCATTGAATACAATAAGCCCGTCCTGGAAAAACTACATGAATATGCTTCTGCAGCCGGGGTCACCTTACAGACCATAACCCGTGTCGACATAAATATACCGCTTGCAATAGCGAGGGTATCAAAAGAACTGAATATCTCGGAAATAATCATAGGCTGGAGCGGGAGAACGAATGAGATAAGCAGGATATTCGGAAATATGCTGGAAGCAGTGCTCAGGGGAACAAGCAACACGGTTATAGTTACTCATATGCCCCATCCACTCAATTTAACAGATCGCATGCTTGTCTACATACCCGAGAATGCAGAAAATGAGCCGGGATTTCTAAACTGGCTTATCCTGCTGGAGCATTTATGCAAACAACTGAACTGCGCCGTTACTTTTCATATTTTAGAAGATTCCGGACCTGTGCTGGTGAATCAGCTTAATAAATATTTTAAAAAGCATTCTATAAAGATAAGGAAAGCAGAAAACTGGTCAGGGATGTGGTCGCTGTCATCACCCTCTGAGGAATCAATGTATGTAATAATAAATGCCCGTACAGGCACCCTGTCCTATACTCAAAAATTTTATAACCTGACCTACAGTCTGCCGGAAGAGATAAAGAATAACAATGTACTGAATATATATCCCGGTCAGGGGACATAATCGATCCGTCATTATTTACCCTGCCTTTTATATCACGTCAGGGCACATGATCGATCCGTCATTATTAACCCTGCCTGTGAGGCTGCAGTTCAAAACAAGGCAGTGAGGAATTCTATTTTCTCAATAGTCTCTGGATATTGTACAGTTTGTTGAGTGCCTCCACAGGGGTAAGGTTATTGACATCAAGATCGATCAGTTCATCCCTTATCTGCTTGAGCACAGGATCATCCAGCTGATAGAAGCTGAGCTGCAAGCCTTCACGTTTTGAGGCAAGATCTCCCACAGGTTTGGCTATGCCGCTCTCTCTGCTGCCCTCCTCCATCTGCCTGAGCACCGATTCAGCCCTCCTTACAACGCTTAGTGGCATACCTGCCATACGGGCCACATGTATGCCAAAACTGTGCTCACTGCCTCCCCTTTTCAGTTTCCTGAGAAATATAACCTTATCATCAAGTTCTTTTATTGAAACGTTGTAATTCTTCACACGGCTGAATGAATTCTCCATCTCATTGAGCTCATGGTAATGGGTGGCAAACAGTGTTTTGGCCCTGGCGCGCTGTTCGTGTAAATATTCAACCATTGCCCAGGCTATGGATATGCCATCATAGGTGGACGTGCCCCTGCCTATCTCATCCAGCAGGATCAGGCTGCGGTCTGATATGTTATTGAGTATGCTGGCGGCTTCATTCATCTCGACCATGAAGGTTGACTCGCCAAGGCTTATATTATCGGATGCCCCAACCCTTGTGAAGATCTTATCCACCATACCTATGGCTGCAGCTGAAGCTGGCACAAAACAACCTGCCTGTGCCAGCAGGACGATCAGTGCCGTTTGCCTCAGCAGGGCAGATTTCCCCGACATATTGGGACCTGTAAGTATTATGATCTGTTGCTCTTCATTGTCCAGGTAAACATCATTTGGAATATACGCCTCATCAAGAGGCAACTGCTGTTCAATAACCGGGTGACGCCCGTCTTTAATATCAATAATATATGAATCATTGATCCCGGGCCTTACATATTCATTCTCTGCCGATACAAGAGCGAAGGAAAGCAGGCAGTCGAGCCTCGCTATCAGAGAGGCATTCTTTTGAATAGTATTTATATATGCAGCCAGGAAATTAATGATTTCATCAAACAATGCCTGCTCCAGTTCAAGAATTTTTTCTTCCGCACCCAATATCTTGCTTTCATACTCCTTCAGTTCCTCCGTTATATAACGTTCGGCACTTACCAGTGTCTGCTTCCTGATCCACCCATCAGGAACTTTCGATTTATGTGTATTCCTGACTTCAATATAGTAACCGAATACATTATTGAAACCTACTTTGAGGCTTGGTATGCCGGTATTTTTGCTTTCACGTGACTGCAGCTCAACCAGGTAATCCTTGCCTGAGTTCAGTATAGTCCTAAGCTCATCGAGTTCTTCAGATACACCACCGGCAATCACCTTACCCCTGTTTATCATCACAGGTGGATCATCATTTATACCCTCTTCAATCTTCCTGACGGCTTCAGGGCAGGGATCCATTTCCGATGACAGGTCCATCAGCGGTTCACAGCCTGTATTTCCACAGAGCTCTTTCAGGGGAATGACAGCCTGCAGCGCCCTTTTAAGCTGCACTGCTTCACGGGGGTTTATCCTTCCCGTAGCAACTTTTGACACCAGCCGCTCGAGGTCACCAATAAGTGATATCTGTTCCTTTATGTTTTCCCTGAAGCCAGGATTATTCACAAAATATTCAACCGCCTCATGCCTCTGAATAACTACCTGGCTATCCTTCAGGGGCAGTGATATCCATTTCTTCAACAGTCTGCCTCCCATAGGGCTTATTGTACGGTCAATAACACTTATCAGTGTTTTCGCCCCCTCGAAGGGAGAAGAAAAGAGTTCAAGGTTACGTATTGTGAAGCGGTCGAGCCACACGTATTTATCTTCTTCTATCCTTGATATTCCGCTTATATGGCCTGTCTTTTCATGCCTGGTCATATCAAGGTAATAAAGTATTGCTCCTGCTGCTATTATAGCATGATCAAGACCATGAATTCCAAAACCCTTAAGGGAGCTGGTTCCGAAATGTTTCAGCAGCCTGTCACTGGCAGCATCGATCCTGAATATCCAGTCGTCGAGCTTATAGTTATAAAAGCGGGAGCCGAAATGTTCACGGTATTCACCTGTTCTGCCTTTCTCAAAAAGAACTTCTTTCGGGGCAAAATTGCTGAGAAGCTGATCAATATAGGTATGCGACCCTTCGGCAACCAGGAATTCACCCGTTGAAATATCAAGGAAGGCAACACCACTGATTGATTTATGAATATGGACGGCGGCCAGGAAATTATTCTCTTTATGTTCCAGCACGTTATCGTTCAGTGAGACCCCGGGTGTCACCATTTCGGTAATACCTCTTTTAACAATTTTCTTTGCCAGTTTGGGATCTTCCAGCTGTTCACATATGGCAACCCTCTGTCCTGCCCTCACCAGTTTAGGAAGGTAGGTGTCGAGTGCATGATAAGGGAAGCCGGCCAGCTCAACCCACGAAGCCGCGCCATTGGCCCTTCTTGTAAGCGTTATGCCAAGTATCTCGGATGAACGAATGGCATCCTCCCCGAACGTCTCGTAGAAGTCGCCTACCCTGAACAGCAGTATGGCATCCGGATGTTTCTCCTTGATGCTGTAATACTGCTTCATCAGGGGTGTTTCGACATGTTGTTTGGATCCCTTCATAATATTATTATACAGCCTCTTAACAAGATATCCACCTCCCGTGGTAAATACAAATATACGATGATGAGCGCTGAGAAGAAAGGGCTCTTCATTTATTGTTGACAAAAAATTTTAAACAAAGTAATTGTGGCTTATCTGCTTAGCCGGATATCCCGTGGAGCAGTATCTCTCACCTACAATAAAAAACTGCATACTATCATTGGCGCCGAGGAGACAATTCAGTATATTGAGGCTCTTTATTAACATTCATATATTTTAACTATGCACAGAGTACTTGTCCTGGGAGCCGGAATGGTAGCAAAGCCCCTGATTGACTACCTTCTTGATAAGGGATGCATGATAAAAATTGCATGCAACACATGTAGCAATGCACAGCGCATATTAAAGGAACATCCCGGGGGTGAGATAGTATACTGGGATGCCGACAATACCGCTGAGCTGAAACCGATGGTTAAGGAAGCAGATATTGTTGTAAGCCTTCTTCCCTACAGGTTTCACTGCAGTGTGGCAGAGGTGTGTATTGAATACAGAAAACCTATGGTTACAACATCATATGTGAGGGAGGAAATGGCCGCTCTTGATAAAGCTGCCAGTGAAGCTGGGATAATTATACTCAACGAGGCCGGTCTTGATCCCGGTATTGACCATATGTCAGC
>JAZBOI010000356.1:0-3932 GCA_036351095.1 Bacteroidales bacterium
ACCCTTAAACAAAAATTCTCGTACTTAAAATACGAAAAAATGAGAGAATAGTCAAGTAATATTTATCATTTAACATTGGTGGCACTGAATTACTTGATAGCTGATCCCCTAATCTTATAGCCTAATAATCAATGTGTTGAAACCTCAACTTGATGGCATAATCAAGCACCTCCATATATTCTTTATGTTCCAGGACCCTCCCGAGGCTGGGATCACCATAGCTCTGGCCACAGGGATGGTATTGGCCAATTCCTGGGACACAGGTTGCAGGATGACATTGATGCCATCAGTCTTTCAGCTCTTTCCCTCAAAAAGCCATTTTGATGAAGTTTTCGGTAGCCGGTATTTTTAATAATTTTCTTCACTGTTAAACAATTTACTAAATATTTATGTTTCTTCCCTGAAATTACAGAGCATATAATACAATATTAAATGGACGTCAAGACTTTAAGGGAAAGAATCAATACATCGCCTGCCCTGATGGTATATTATTTCAGTCCAGGATGCACAAGCTGCAACAGTCTCAGGCCAAAAGTTGAGACCATGGCAGGCACCCTTTTCCCGGAGATGGATTTGTTATCCATTGATGCATCGGCCAACCCAGAGCTGGCATCTGCAGCCGGTGTTTATTCGGCACCTACCATACTGGTCTATTTTGAGGGAAAGGAATACCTCAGGGAGAGCAGGTATGTATCCATTGAACAACTGGAGGAGAAAATTTCAAGGTATTACAAGATGTTATTCAGCTGATTGCATGGCTTAACTAAGGTAAAGGCATTATTCCCTTGCCAGCTTTTATTAAAGGTATTCTAGGATGTCAGACTAAGAGCGGAAGTTTTTTATCCATTCTTTCTTCGTCTTTGTGAAAATTTACCTTATTTTTGCATCGCATTTTTGAAATGTGAGTGCAGGGATGCAGTGTTCAAGCCCAGATGGCAGGACCGAGCGTAAAGTAATTAGTCCGGGGGACTAATTCAGCGAGGGGCCAGGAAGTGAGGAGGCTTCCGCCATCGGGGAGGATTGAAAAGACGCCCAGATGGCGGAATTGGTAGACGCGCTAGTTTCAGGGACTAGTGTACGCAAGTACGTGCAGGTTCGAGTCCTGTTCTGGGCACAAAACTCTCCTAAACATCTCTCCTGTAAGCCATTACAGCTTGTTAAAGAACTTCGGATCAAAGACAGTTGAATATCCCTTAAAGTCAGGCAATAATAGTGGAAAAAGGACCGGAGCCTCTAAAAGGATTTTCCGCTTTTTATTTAAACTTTCCTCTTTTAGTATCAACTTCAACAACGCCGTTACCTCCACGGGATCCGTATATTGAAGCAGCAGAACCTTTCAGAACCCTTATATTCTGAATATCACTGGTTGGGATAGTTGAGAAAACATCCTTGCTGACGATAATACCATCCACCACAAACAGGGCTTCAGCATCGCCTGATCCTATCGTGGTTTGTCCCCTTATATAGACTATGTTTCCCACGATATTGACTCCTGCAACACGTCCCCTGAGAGCATCATAGATATTGGAGTACATGGAAAAGTCAACTTCTTTGTCATTGATAGTACTTATTTTTTGCTTGTCGGCTTCTCGTATATGTCCGTCGGGTCCCAGGGCAAGCTCCATGCTTCTTGGGTCGTCCTTAAGTTCAAGGTTTATGTGGAGACCTGTTTCGCCGGCATTTACTTTAATTCTTTCCCTTCTGAAACCCCTGGCATTTACGATGAGTTTATCGTTATCAAGGCAGTTAACTGAGAATCTGCCGAGGGAATCTGTTTTAACCTCCATGCCCGTTCCTTTTGCCTCTACTTCAGCATTAAGCAGGGGGATACTGTCATAGGTTGTTACCTTGCCGCTCGCTACCGATTCCTGACCGTAAAGCCGTGAAGGCATAAATATTACAGCAATCAGCAGGAATATAAGTAGTTGAATCTTCATTTTCATCATGAGTAATTTTCTTTATTTATTTTTCACAAGATACATAATATTGTCAATACCTTATGCTGCGGCGGTAATTTTCAGCTTCCCAGTTATCGATAAATTGCACCTGTTCATTGTTCAGGAAACGGGGACCTCCAAAATTATCAGACAGAAGTTTGATTTTCAGCATATCCTGGAAAACATCCAGGATCGTCTCTGCAGCTGTCTTATCCGATGCGGCAGACAGAATTCCCTTATGCTCCAGTGCAATGATCCTGGGAAGGTATCCCCTGTCCTTCTTAAACAGCTCAATATCAGCAATAATATTATCTGCATCCCCCCCGGAAAAAAGATATTCGGATTTGCAATACACAACATTATCCGGTGTGAAGGGACGGGCAGACTTTTTAAAGTTTCCTTCATCGCCGATGAATAACTGTATCAGGTCATTATTCCTGAATAAAGGCACACGGTCAAGGTTCTTGAAGTAATTATTCAATTTCCTCAGTAATTCTCCCGTATCAGCATCCGGTGAATATTCTTCATCTGACGGCAGTTTTGATTTGCAGTGTGTTTTGACAGAATTGATCAATCTATCTGTTTTCCTGTATAAATTTTTTGCATCAGATCCGCACACTACTATTCCGTGGTTACCCAGAAATATAATGTCAGGTTGAATGCCAGTAAGCACGACATAATCAGCTATTTTGTTTTCAGCATATTTAAATAGTTCATAACCGGGGTTTACATAATCAAGGAAGAGGACGTCATCTGCAAAGATCTCTGCCGTTATAGTCTTTGCATCTTTTGAGCAAAGGAGGGCATTCACTGTTGACGGGTGTGTATGAACGACCCAGGGATAATCAATCAGGTTATGAAGTAATGTTTCCACCGAAGGGCGTTTGTTCCTGTCACCCACAACTGCCTTCATCATGTCAGTTTTTATCTGCTGTTCCCTTACAAAAGGGTCTTCACTGTATTCAGTTGAGGAAATCTTATCCAGTTCAGATCTTGACATGCATACGAAGCCCTTTTCGTCAATCCCGGCAAGGGGTATTCCGCTTGCTTTTATCCACAGCCTGTCGTTTTTCTTATAAGAAGTATTTCCTCCTCCGGCGATAACATAATCCTGTTTGCCGAAGTATCGCGAAAGGGAAATCAATTCACCGGGAATTTCCATAACAGTTCTTATTAGTCAGCCTCTCCTTTATTTTCTTTACCTGTAATTTTCAATCTTGAATGTATATTTCCCCGAGCCAAGCATGAGCAGGACATGGGCTTCATTTTCCTCAAGTATATCAATTGTTTTCACGTCCCTGATCCTTCGTCCTCCTTCCCAAATATTATCTGCTGAATTTGCAGGCAGTCGAACGCTGGCACCGGTATTGACAGGAACCTGGATGTCAATATAAAAATCACTATTTTCAATTTTCCAGTCAGATTTTATCAGACCATAGTATGTAAGCAGTTGTCCCCCTGCACTTATTATACCTCCCCCCGGGCGAGGATCAATCACAAACTCCCTGTATCCCGGACTTTCCGGATTAATCCCGGCTATTGTCCTGTACATCCAGTCGCCAATGGCACCATAGGCATAGTGATTGAAAGAGTTCATGGAAGGGTACTGGAATGAACCATCAGGTTTTATACCGTTCCAGCGTTCCCATATTGTTGTTGCCCCTTTTTTCACCGGGTACAGCCATGAAGGGTATGTATCCTGCAGGAGCAGTTCATATGCCACATCAATCCTGCCGAAGCGGGTAAGCACGTGGTTTATATAGGGTGTTCCGAGGAAGCCGGTTGTGATATGCATACCGTATTGCCTTATATTTTCCACCAGCCTGTCCACAGCCTGCTCCCTCATGTTTACGGGCAGGAGATCAAACTGCAGGGCAAGCACATAAGCTGTCTGTGTATTTGAAGCCAGCCTGCCGTTAGGTGTAACATATTCATTATTGAATATTTCCTTTATCTGACCATGAAGGGCGGAAAAATATTGAGCATCCTCCTCTA
>JAZBOI010000357.1:0-3219 GCA_036351095.1 Bacteroidales bacterium
AGGTCAGGTCCTCCTTTAAAATTATATCTTCAATCCCTGTTCTCAGCTTCATGCTGCTCTGCCCGAAGATAAAACCGTAATTATATCTTGAGTATACCAGTGAAGTTTTTGAAAATAGTTTTTCATTGAAGATATGATTCCACCTGAATGTTCCGGTGCTGTTTCCCCAGTTAGTTCCTATATCATTACCAAGGGCAAATACATCTTCCCCGAAAAAGCCCGAAAGGAAGACCCTGTTATTCTGGTTTATAGTGTAATTAAGTTTCGCATTAAGATCATAAAAATAGAATTTCATATCATCCCTTATGATATTTTCAGGTAAAACCAGCCGGGCCAAAAGGTCGGCGTAGGTCCTTCGGGCTGAAAGTATAAAAGACATTTTGTCCTTTACTACGGGTCCTTCAAATGTTAATCGGGATGAAACAAGCCCTATTCCTCCCGACATGCTGAAGGACTTCTTATTGCCCTCGTTCATTACGATGTCAACTACCGATGATGCCCTTCCACCATAGCTTGCAGGGATGCCTCCCTTATAGATGGTCAGATCCCTTATTGCTTCGGAGTTAAAAACAGAAAAGAAGCCTGCCAGGTGTGATGCACTGTATACAGGAGCTTCATCAAGGAGTATAAGGTTTTGCCCCATTGATCCGCCCCTGACATTGAATCCCGTACTTCCTTCAGACGAATTGCTAATGCCGGGAAGCAACTGTATAGTTTTTAAGAGGTCTTTTTCCCCGAATATTACCGGAAGAGTCTCTATATTCTTAAGATCTAATTTCTCAATGCCGGTTTCAGTCCGGGTGATCTTCCTGTCATCTCTCTCTGATGTAACCCTGACCTCATCAATACCAATTACGGCCGGTTTCATTTCGATATTGACTACTCGGTTTTGGTTAAGGATTATTTCCCTTTCCCCCGCTTCGTAGCCCATATAACTGTAGCTAATTGTATAAGTGCCTTTAGGAAGAGACAGGGAATAGAATCCGTATGTATTTGTAGCTGCCCCTTTTAAGAGGTCGACCACATTTACTGAAACACCAACCAGGTCCTCCCCCGTGGTAGCATCACTCACTTTCCCGCTGACAGTAAAGGTTTGCTGTCCGAAGGCAAGCACAGGTAAGAAAGCCATTAAAAGGAGGAATTGTTTCATCCTGCGGGTATTTAAGTGGGCAATAATATTAGTAATTATTGCAGAACAATCAAAAGGTCATGTTTCAGCTGTTAGAACCTGGCAGAAGCCCTCTGATAAGCTGTATATCAGAAATAATAATTATTATTATCCGCTTTCAGCATCCTGTAGGGATTTTTCCTGTAGGTAATACCCAGCTTGAAATTCAGCACGGCGATGCTTGTGATGGTTGCCCTTGACTGTACAGAAAAACCGGCTGAAAGGTTTAGCTCAAGGTTTTTGGATATATAGCGACTGACACCAAAGCCGGGGTTAATGAAGATCTTTGAGTCATTAAGAAAATCAGACACCGATAACAGTCCTCCTCCGTCGGCAAAAAAGTAAGGTGTAAAGGCCCTGAGGTATATACTGTACCTGTATTCGAGAAACACCGGGAATAGTTGTCCCTTATCAAATTGAAAATAACCAAGACCTATGCCCCCAAGGAAATTCCTGTTTGCCTGGTAGGCAAACACGTTCGTTATCCCGGCATACCTGTTTGGATTGGTGATGTCCAGTTCGCTTATGATTATTCCTTCCCCGTAATGCAGCTCCGTGATGTTTACAAAACCGGGATTTGCATAATACCTGTAAGAGGGGTTTGATGGTTTCTGCCCGACAAGCAAAAAAGACAGGACAAAGAGCAGCGAGCAAATTATAATGATCCTTTTCATAAGTTTTACATTAGATGCACCAAGTTAATATTTTTTATAAAGCTATTTTACATTTTTATTGCTATTGTACAGGCTGAGCTTACACAATTTGATAAAAGTGTATATTAGTATGACGAAAACCATGAAATGAGCAGGCTGACTATCGAAGATCAAAACAAAGGGGAGGCGTAATATGCGATTGGTTAATAAATACTGTAAACTGCAGGGAAACATAAGCCCGGTAAGATTTTTACTTTTCCTTAGCTTATCGTTTCTGATCTCGTGCTCTGATCAACAGCCTCAGCATAAACGCGGAACAGAAGATTTCATCTTTGTTTTTATGACAGATATTCACCTGCAGGCTGAAAAGAATGCTGATATAGCTTTTGTACGGGCAATCGATACCATTAATAAACTGGATCCGGATTTTGTGATTACAGGTGGCGACCTTGTGATGGATGCTTCAAGACGGTCAGAGTCAAGGGCTGATTCGCTCTATGATATGTATATAGAACTATCAGGATTGCTTAATATGCCCGTCTATAATACCATTGGTAACAATGATATGTTTGGCATATATGAGCAGAGCGGTGTTGATGTTACTCACCCACTGTATGCTGAAAAAATGTATGAAGACAGAATTGGTCCGACATACTATGCCTTTAACTACCTGGGATGGCGTTTCTATATACTTGATTCGGTTGAGGATAAGGAAGACCGTAGCGGCTACCAGGGGCATATCCACAGTGAACAGCTTGCATGGCTGGAAGAAGACCTCACAGCTGTTGACAGTAATACTCCTCTTGTTATCATTAGCCATATCCCTTTTAATGTGAAGGAAATACCACTTGATCCGGAATATGTTCCTCATTTTGTTGATAATACAGGCGAAGTATTGTCCCTGTTCAATGGTTATAACCTCGAACTGGTATTGCATGGTCACTTTCATATGCTGGCAGAGGTGGAAGTAAGCGGGGTAACTTATATTTTAGGTGGGGCTGTCAGTGGTGACTGGTGGAATGGACCGCGTGGCGATATGCAGGAAGGATTCGTGGTGTTCTATGTTTACGGAGACGATTTTGAATGGGAATATATTGATTACGGGTGGGATGCGGGTTAATCTAGTGAAGAAAAGTCACATCCCCCAACTTTTCAAAATAGGAGCCGTCGGCGTACTGGCCGGTGACCTTCCAGACATACACTCCCTGCGGGGCAAGGTTGCCGTCGCCGAAGTAACCGTCCCAGCCTATATTAAGGTTGTTGCTCTCAAAAATCAGCACTCCCCACCTGTTGAATATCTGTAGCTTGTATTCTGTCACATTTTCAAAAAACGGCCTGAAGACATAATCCATACCCTCGTACACCCCTTCATTCCATTCTCCACCTGTGGGTCCCATA
>JAZBOI010000358.1:0-2572 GCA_036351095.1 Bacteroidales bacterium
CGACTGCCTGTTTCCCTCCACTTAGCTTTTTGGAATTTGCTTTTTCTGCTTCTTTCCTGAAATTATTAAGCTTTATGCTGTCCACATCACAGGCTGCAAGCACTATAGTTTCCAGACAGCCATTGATAGATCCAAGTAAGCCGTAGCTTTGTTTTCCCACACCTAAATAAGCCAGGTTTATCCTGTCATTGGGCATTATACGTCCTTTCCCGGCCATTACATGGCTTGGGATAATGGTCAGGGCTCCTGCTCCGAGAGCAGCTTTACCGATGAAGTTTCTGCGGTTCATAATTTTAGTTTTTGGTGTTTTACATTATAAATATAAGAGATGTAAGGCTTAAATCAATGTCTTTGAGAAAATAAAACAGCCTGTTTGCCTGTAGTATAGTTTTTAATAAGTATTTTTTTATTTTCATGCCATATCATTATTATTATGGAAAAAATATTTGGGGTGCTGGCACCGGCTGTGATATTTGCCGTGATCTTTTTTCTCAATGCTTTTCTTCCTGGAAGGAATGTAAGGGGTTACATATCCAGGCCGGGCTCAGAGGACAGGATGACTTATCATCTCAACGGCATCTTTGTCTTCATTGTGGTGGTGGCAGTGTGGTTCCTTCTGGGAATCACCGGTACACTGCCTTTTGATTACCTGTACAGATACCGCTGGCATGGCCTGATCGGCGCCTGCCTGCTGGGTATAATTATTTCGCTGATCTTTGTTCTGCCTGCACAGCCTGTCAGAAAATCATTTGTGGCCGATCTCTTCCTCGGGAGGATTGAGAATCTCCAGCTATTGAACGGTAGAGTTGACATGAAAATGTGGCTATACCTGGCAGGGGCTACCTTACTTGAGCTTAATGTACTGAGCTTTACGGCGTATCACCTTATGAGCTACGGAGACTCTGCCTCGCCGGGAATAATACTTTCCGCTGCACTTCTGACATATTTTGTTGTAGATTACCTGATCTTCGAAGAGGTACACCTTTACACATATGACCTCTTTGCGGAGAGGATAGGTTTCAAGCTGGGATGGGGCTGTATTGTCTTCTATCCCTATTTTTACCCGATAGCCCTCTGGGCAACTGTTGCAAGGCCTGATCCAGGCACACCTGTCTTTCTGCTTCTGCTGTATGTCATTATCTTTTTCTCCGGGTGGATACTCGCCAGGGGTGCAAACATGCAGAAGTTCTTTTTCAAGCGCGACCCTGGAAAGCCTTTTCTCGGGATAGTGCCGGAGAGCATTGTGGATGGTGATAAAAGATTGCTGGTCAACGGCTTCTGGGGCCTCAGCAGGCATATTAATTATCTCGGGGAGATACTGATGGCCACCGGTATAATTCTTTGCACAGGTTACCCGGGATTGCTATGGCCGTGGCTTTACCCCCTGTATTATGTTTTGCTGCTCTTTACCAGGCAGGCAGATGATGACAAACGGTGCTCGTCAAAGTACGGTGCTCTATGGAAAGAATACAAAACGAAAGTACCCTGGCGTATCATTCCGCATATCTGGTGACCAGGCGGCCTGTCAGGTGTCCCTTATCCCAGTCCGTACATTTTCCGGGTATTATCCCCCATGATCCTCACTGCCATTTTCCGCGGAAATATTCTTTGCATGAAAAAGGAAGCAATCCTGTTACCCCTGCCGGTGATAAAAGAAGGTTTCCTGCCCAGTTTCCTGAAGCACTCACTGACAACTTCTTCTGGTAGCTGCACTCCGGGGGCAAAAGGGCTTGCCTTTGCCGGGGCAGAGCTGATGTAACCCGGTGTTGAGGTTGCACCGGCGCAGCAGGCTATAATATCGACGCCTTTATCCCTCCACTCGTACCAGAGGCTTTCCGCCAGCACCCTGCTGTAAGCCTTACCTGCAGCATAGCCTGCAAGGTAGCCACTTCCCTGGAAGCCGGCCAGGGACGACATCAGCACGATTGCTCCGCGTTGTCTTTCAAGCATCTTTTTTCCGAAGTGGTGAACGAGCCTTAGAGGAGTTATCATGTTTACGCGTGTTGCCCGGCAATGTCCTTCGATGGGATGATCAGCGAAGGGGCCGATATGGGAAAGTGCAGCGTTGTATATCATAATGTCAGGTTCATCCCCGGCGGTTGAAGACATGATCTGCCCGGCTGCATCTTCATCAGATAGGTCGCATATAATCTGGCGGACCGTCACACTGTATCTTTCAGCAAGCATCCCGGCAAGCTTTTGCAGGGGATCCTTTCTCCTGGCAACAAGGTACAGGCTGAAACCTTCCGCTGCCAGGTATTCTGCATATGCAGCACCTATTCCTTCGGAAGCTCCTGCAATAAGGGCCTTATGACCGTATTTTCCCTTCAGATTCATGCTCAAATATATCAATTTAACTGCTTGGCATTTCTAATTTTGCCGGAAAGAGCCTGGAATTATTTGCTTTATCTGTTAATTTGATGAGGATAGCTGCCTTTACATTCAAATTTAATCGCTAAATTAAATGTCTTAATAAATTAAATTATTTGTCATGAATCGTAACTTACTCCGGCTATCATGTTTTTTACTGGTGATCTTTTCTTTCAGTGCCTCATACGGGCAAAGAGCTGAA
>JAZBOI010000359.1:0-2385 GCA_036351095.1 Bacteroidales bacterium
TATATATATCTTGAAATCGTATTTTTGCTTGTAGCAAAGAAAAATGCAAATGCATTCTGACCAACACAATTTAGACCTAAGCGGGAAGACCATAGCGATTGTTGACGACGACATGGCGACAATACGTTATTTTGAGATTTTACTCAAAACAACTTCGGCAGAAGTGATGACCTTCCTTAACGCAATTGATTTCCTCAATTATTCAAAGGAGAATCCGAGGAAATTTGACCTTGTGCTGATGGATTATTTAATCCCTTATATTAACGGTATTGACTGTGTAAAGTCATTACGCAAATATAACAGGCATGTTCCAGTGGTAATGATAACGGCCTATTACACAAGGGAATCAAAAGAAGAATCCATACTGGCCGGGATTGACGAATATATACTCAAACCCATTATACCCGAAAAAGTACTCAGCATCCTCGAGAAATATCTCACCAGGAAGGAATACTCTTACAAATAATCATCACTGCACCTTATTATAATACCTGGCCATGTATTCCTGGAACATGGCATTCATTTCATCTGCTGCATCTTCAAGTCCGTACCTCCTGCATGATGATACCACCCTCTGTATAAAACCCAGTGCCGATTGTATTTCCATATCCGCTGTACGCATATAGTTTGCCGGCAGTGATGTATAATAATCCAGTTCAGCACTGTAATACTCCCTCATTTCATCCATCAGCTGCCGTGCCTGCTCATTATCGCCTGCATCCATGTAGGCATCAATTATATCAGGCATATAGTTATCCCATGGCAGCTGGCTAAGGGGCAGCTTCTCCATGATATGATCAAGTGCTTCCAGGGCCCGCTCATTATCCCCTTCCAGCACAAGGGCTTTTGCCAGCTTGGCATAATTGAGCCGCGACCGTACCACGAGCAATGTATGGCGGTGGTAATGATCTAGATATACATCAGGATCACTGGCATTGCCCCAGGTAAATTTATTCATCAGGTTATCGTAGAGTATATCCGTGTCTATCCTCCCGTATTCGAGCCAGTTCCTGTTTTCAGACCTGATAGGAACAAGCCTGTAGGCATTCCCTTCGAGCTGGAAATAGTCTTCGAGCCCGAATGCATCGTTATGGTAACCTGTTACAAAATACACAGGTCTCTCCCAGTCGTTGTTTGCCAGGAAGTCAAGCACCATCATCTGGCTCTTGAGTATATAACTTCCTTCAAGTTCAATATCGATATAAGGAACGATAAGATCGGCATCTTCAGCTTTCACCGTCCCCGATGCCAGCACCTTATCCCTGTCGACCGGTATCCTGATCTTCCTGGTGGGGAGGTAGTCATGTTCCTCACCGTCAGGGAACCTGTATTTGGTACCCTGGTTATCACTCCTTATAAATTCCACCACCCTGTCAATATCCACATAACCCGTCAGCCTGGGATTCTCGATAATGAAAACCTGGTTATTTACACCGTCATAATACTTTGATTTAGGCATTGTGAGTTTCATTGGCTCCGACTCGTAGGTTTTCAGCTTCATCTGGTCAATATACCAGTCGGTATTCAGAAGCATAAGGTTACAAACCCTCACATCCGTCCTCACTCCCTCCACTTCCTGGGCATACCAGAGGGGGAAGGTATCATTGTCGCCGTTGGTAAAAAGGACGGCATTGGGCGCCACAGTATTGAGGTAGTTGCATGCCACAGCTGTGGCCGTGTACCTGCCTGACCTGTCATGATCATCCCAGTTCTCTGCTGCCATAAGCACGGGGACGGCAGCCAGCGACAGCACACCTGCAATTATTGCAGCCAGCCTGCTTCCGGCAATCTTATTGAAAAGCTCATAGAGGAAGAGTACTCCCAGGCCTATCCATATGGTGAAGGCATAAAACGAGCCGGCATAGGCATAATCCCTTTCCCTGGGCTGGTTAGGATACTGGTTGAGATAGACCACTATGGCTATACCTGTCATTATGAACAGGAGCAGAACAACCCAGAAATCCTTTCGCTTCTTATTCATATGGTAGTATAAGCCGGCCAGCCCCAGCAGCAGGGGCAGCAAATAATAGGTATTCCTGGAGGGATGATTCTTCATATGATCGGGCATACCTTCCTGCGGACCCACCAGGGATTTATCAAGGGCATTGATCCCGGATATCCAGTTCCCCTTAAAGGGACTCCCGTAGCCCTGGGTATCATTTTGCCTCCCTGCAAAATTCCACATGAAATACCTGAAGTACATAAAACCCATCTGGTAGGAGAACATGAATTTCAGGTTCTCCCCGAATGTTGGCTTGCGTTCTATCCTGGTCTGGCCCGACTGGTCAGTTACCTGTACCGGCTTACCCTTGAAATTATTCCATGTCTTATAAACCTCAATATGGTCGGAGCTTGAGCTGCTGTACATCCTCGGGAAGAGGGTAA
>JAZBOI010000360.1:0-5862 GCA_036351095.1 Bacteroidales bacterium
GTTGATACTATTAAGAGCTGTTGTTTCTACTTCTTCTGTCCTGAAGACCTTTGACATGTCTTCTGTTTTGATAATTAAATTTTCCATTTCTTTATTTATTGTTAGTTAGTTTATTGCCTGACACCGTCACCGTGTGCGGTAGTCCAACACTATCAGTTAATAATTATTTAAAAACAAGTTTATCATTATCACCAAAGCTTTCATAGTTAGAGACGATAACTTTTTCTCCGGGCTGCAGCCCTTCAAGAATTTCGTAATACATCGGGTTCTGTTCACCGAGCCTAATATCCCTTTTTATAGCAAAATCGCCTGACGGATCAACAACATATATCCACTGTCCCCCGGTGGTCTGGAAAAAACCTCCCTTTTTAATCATAATGGCTTCCTGCGATTCACCAAGCTGCAGTTCTATATGGTAAGTCTGGCCCGTACGGATATTTTCAGGCACCGGGCCGGTAAATAACATATCAATCTGGAACTGGTTGTTTCTTACCTGCGGGTATACCCTTCTTACTTTCAGTTCATATTCAACACCGTTTCTTTCAAAATGTGCAAGCAGACCTGCTTTCACCCTGTCGATATAATGCTCATCGATCTGTGCCGTCACCCTGTGTGAAGTCAGAACATTTATCTGGCCTATTGACTGTCCCCTCGATATTGACTGTCCTATTTCAGCCTCAAGCATACCCAGCTGTCCATCCACAGGTGCCTTAATATTCAGGTTGTCCTGCCGCAGACGTACCAGTTCCAGGTTACGCCTCATATTGTCAAGGTTATCCTCCATCTGGAGAATCTGTATGCTTCTGAAAATACTGTCCTGCCTCTGCCTTTCCATATACAGCTCATATGACCTGCTTGCAAATTCATAGGTTTCCTTTGAGGTCAGGTATTCCTCTTCAGATATAAGATTATCTTCAAATAATACCTCATTACGCTCGAATTCCCTTTTCTTCTTGGTGATATCATATTCCAGGTTCAGCAGTTCCCTTTTTATCTGCAAACGTTCCTGCTCCATGGTCACCATGGTATTGCGCAGGAAGTTTGATTTCTCTGCCAGTTGCGCTTCACTGTCGAGTATACTCATGCTCAGGTCGGGGTTGCTTAGTCGCAATATTACATCATCTTCTTCCACCATCGACCCCTCCTCTATAAGCCTTTCCTCAACCCTTCCCCCTTCCTGTGCATCAAGATAGATAGTGGCTATGGGCTCAACCTGTCCGGTTATGGTGTGGTAATCATCGAATGCACCTTTTCTTACTTCTTCAATCACCACCCTGTCTTTAAAAACCCTGTATGTTGATGTTTTATCTGTAAAAAAGGCGAAATAGATAATAGCTACCAGGAAGATACCCAGCACTATATATCCTATATGCTTCATTCTTAAACCTTTTTTCTTTTCTAATTTTCGATCCATACTCATGGCATATGCTATTTTAAATCGTTTTATTGTTTTTTTTTACAAATCTCTATTTTATCAGTTGGCTTTATTCGCTCTGTTTCCGTTTATAAAAAACCCGCCTTGTCGGCTGTGGGTTTACCGGAGGCCGGATCACAGTCTTTTTCCTTCATCTTATCCATTCTCCCGTCATAAAAAACTTCACCGTCATCTCCTTCAGCATATATTGCAGTTCTGCACTCAAGAGGTTGATCTCAGCAGCGAATAGTGACTTTTTTGCCTCTGCAAATTCGGTGGCACTTGCCAGGCCGGTATCAAATTTTTTGGAAACTGCTTCGAAAGAAAGTTTATTATACTCCAGGTTGTCTGCTGCTGACAGGTATTCATCCTTAACAGAAACAAGCTCAAAGCATGCCTTGCTCACTTCATTGTACAGTGCATTTTTTTCATGTTCCAGCTGCAGTTCGGCATCCTTAAGGTCGAGCCGGGCCTGCTTCACATTATTACGGTTATACCAGTTATTAAATAAGGGGATATTCAGGCTCAGACCAATATTCTGGTTCGTATTATTGCGCACCTGGTCTATAAAGGGAGTTGGATCCTCCCCTGAAATCATAGCATCATAATAACCTGTCCTCCATCCGGCATACATACTCAGTTCAGGTACTGAAAGACCCCGTGCCACACTGAGTTCTTTCTGCATTGCATTTTTTTGCAGTTCAAGCGTCCTGATCCGGGGTAAGAGCCCTAATGATTTATTATATATGGAATCCGTATCTACTGATTCATCTGTCCTTACAATCACACTTGCCTCATTTTCCGCAATATCGAAAGAAATCCCGGGTTCAAGCTGCAGTAACAGTCTTAATTGCTCCAGTGTTATGCCTGCATTTGTCCTGGCCTGGCTGAGCAGAAGTTTATCATTTGACAACTGGCTTTGTATTTCAAGCAGGGTGGTCCTGCTCTCTGCACCGGTCTCAACAAGCACCTCCGTCTTATGTAATTGTGCCTTGGAGACCTCAAGCTGTTCAGCAGCTGTTTTAACTGTGCCTTTGGCCATCAGGGCAGAATAATATGCATTCACTATATCAAGTGCCAGCAGGTTCTTCTTTTCTTCCTCTGCCTGCTGGCTGCTCAGATGCATGAACCTGGCCGCAGATATCCTGTTAAGCTTAGCAAATCCATTAAAAACGGTTATCCCGGTACCCAGGTAATAATAATTGGAAATGTTCTGATTAAAGGTAATTGTGTTGGTTTCAGGGTCAACAGAACGGCCAAAATTCATGGATCCGGAGGACTGCAATCTCAGGTCAGGAAGCAATTCCAGCTTACGCGTCAGAAGATTCGACTCATTCCTTTCAGTGCTTATTTCGCTTCTTTTAAGAGCAATATTATTTTCCATTGCATACTCCAGGCACTCCTCCAGTGTCCATTTCTCAGGTGCCTGCGATAATACGGGCCCGCTGAGAGACAGGAAAATTGTAAAATTGATTATTAGTGTATATTTTAACATAGTTCAGTGATATTTTCATCATATTTTCCGACTTAGGGCCAAAAGTTATGCCATTATTTATATCATACTGGCATTCAATAAATTATAAAAGATATCCCGGACCACAACTATCAAAATGTATGATTTCCTTACACTTTATGTAATATTTTTATACAATTTTATACATTTGCTAAAATCACTGGTTCCCGGAAAGTGGATCTTTCCAGGTTACGGAAAAGAAGGTCGTGTCCAACCTGGCCGGCTGCTCCGCTGGCAGGATGAATGCTTTTCCAATAGGCCAATGTTTGGCCCGGCATACCAGAGCGTTGATGCAGGTATTTTACGGCATGAAAAATGATATTAAACCGTGAGTCGTATTACTCACAATGTTTCAAAAATGGAAAAAGGAAGGATAATAATTGTCGACGATAACAGGAGTGTCTTGAGTGCGCTCGAATTGCTGCTTGAAAATGAATTTTCGGATATAAAATACCTGACAGGACCAAAGGAGTTGCCGGGTTTGCTTGAAGCGGGTAATATTGATATTATCCTGCTGGACATGAATTTCAGGGCCGGGATAAACACCGGTAACGAAGGAATCTTCTGGCTCAGGGAGATATTAAAATCTGATCCTGACATCAGCGTGGTGATGATAACCGCCTACGGTGATGTTGAACTGGCTGTGAAGGCCATGCGGGAGGGAGCGGTGGATTTTATTCTCAAACCATGGGAGAACGAAAAATTACTGGCCACGCTTAAGTCAGCTCTAAGACTAAGGAAGAGCAGGAAGGAAGTAAACAGGCTGAAAAATGAACAGAAAAACCTTAAAAGCTCGCTCAGCGGAAGGCCTTATAAGACTATTATCGGCTCTTCACCCCAGGTGGCTGAAATGATGAAAATAATTGAAAAGGTCGCATCCACCGATGCTTCCGTACTCATAACCGGGGAAAACGGGACAGGCAAGGACCTTGTGGCCAATGAAATACACAGAAGATCAGGGCGGAGTAAGGAAGTATTGATAAGCGTGGATATGGGGGCAATCACCGAAACCCTTTTTGAAAGCGAACTTTTTGGTCACGTAAAAGGGTCCTTTACCGATGCCAAAGAAGACCGGGCAGGGAAAATCGAGGCTGCAAACGGTGGAACTTTATGTCTTGATGAGATTGGCAACCTGTCCCTTTCACTGCAGGCAAAACTTCTGAATGCCCTGGAAAGTATGTGCATAACACGAGTCGGATCAAACAGGCCCATTCCACTTGACATAAGGCTGATAAGCATAACCAACAGGAACCTGGATACGATGGTGGCTGAAGGTCTTTTCAGAGAAGACCTGCTGTACAGGATAAATACCATTCATATTGAGGTACCCCCGCTGAGAAACAGGAAATTTGATATTCCTGCTCTCTCTGAATTTTACCTGAAAAAGTATAAGGACAAATATGCAAAACCTGGTCTGAAAATGAATTCACAAACGCTTGATGCTTTGACGGGATACGATTGGCCCGGAAATATCAGGGAATTGCAGCATACTATAGAAAAAGCAGTCATATTATCGGAAGGTACCATTATAAAACCCGAAGACCTTATGCTTAATTACTCATCCGGGAAAGTTTTTGAAAGTTCACAGAGGACACTTGAGGATATTGAAAAAGAGATGATATTAGAAACACTGAAAGAAACAAGGGGAAATAAGAGTGCCACGGCTGAACAATTAGGTATCACACGCCAGAAGCTATACAACAGGTTAAAAAAATATGGCATTTAAACGCTACAACATAAAATTAATCATCCACCTTCTACTGCTGGCAGCATTTAGTGCAGGGGGAGCGGTTTACCTGGCAGAAAAAGGCTTCGACATTTATTTTCTTCTCATAGCAGCCCTGGCGATTATCCTGGTTTTTAACCTTATACGCCTGTTTAACCGGTCAAATGAAGAATTATCATTTTTCCTCTCTTCAGTACTTAACGAGGATTCATCACTTGTTTTCAGTGAAAAAACAGGCAATAAGAGCTATGACTCCCTTCACAGATCCATAAACAGGCTTAATGACCAGATAAGGGATGCCAGGATGAAGGTGATAGTCCAGGAAAAATTCTACCAGGCAGTGGTCGAGAACAGCTCGAGCGGACTGATAGCCTTTAATGACCGGGGCATAATAAGGCTGGCCAACACCAAAGCACGGGAGTTGATGGGAATAAACCACCTACATAATATCAAACAACTCCAGAGGGTGAACAGGAGGCTGATCGATGCAATGCAGAATATCAAACCCGGGAATAAACAATCCCTGAATATCATAATTGATGATATAAATGTGCATCTGTCACTTACAGCTGCAGAGATCAGGCTGAAGAATGAAGAGGTTAAGGTTATTGGCATAAACGACATCAGCCACGAAATTGATAAACAGGAGATTGAATCATGGCAGAAACTGATAAGGATACTGAATCATGAGATAATGAATTCTGTTGCACCGATCACCTCCCTTAGCTCAACCATTTCAGGTTATTACAAGGAAGATGGGATAAAGAAAGAACCGGGCAAGATCGACGAGAAAACAATCAGCAATACATTAAAAGGACTTTCCATAATCGAAGAACATGGCAAGGGACTTATCAATTTCGTCGATTCATACAGGAGTCTCACAAAGATGCCTGAGATCAAGCCCGTGGAACTGCCCGTAAAAGATATTTTCGAAAGTATAATTATCCTGGCCGCATCACTGAAAGAGGAAAAATACCCGGGCTTAAATTTATCGCTTAACAATACCGTTGAACCCGAAGATCTTGTAATATGTGCCGATGAGAATCTTCTGACCAGGGTGCTCTTCAACCTTGTAAAAAACTCGATAGAGGCTATTGAAGATACTCCGGACCCATCTGTTGAGCTGCATGCAGAACAAAGCAGGGATGGAAAAGTCATAATAAAGGTAAGTGATAACGGACATGGTATTGACGAGGACCTTGTCGAAAA
>JAZBOI010000361.1:0-5949 GCA_036351095.1 Bacteroidales bacterium
ATAGTTCTTGGAACAGGCCTCGTTGGCTCAGCAATAGTAAAAGATCTCTGTAAGGATTATCTTGTTACTGCAGTTGATATCTCTTCAGAAAATATAAACGGGCTTAAGGGCCTGGATAATGTTAAAGCCATAACTGCTGACCTTAGTGATTCATCAATGATAAAGGACCTTGTCCGCAATCACGACCTGGTTATTGGAGCCCTGCCTGGCAATATGGGTTACAAATCCGTTCGTGACGTGATAGAGGCGGGCAAAGACATGGTTGATATTTCTTTCTTTCCTGAAGATCCTTTCGGGCTGGACAGGATGGCCAGGAACAAAGGAGTGACTGTTGTCACCGACTGCGGTGTGGCCCCCGGTATGAGCAACATCATCCTCGGGCACCATCACTCATCAATGAATATTGAAAGATATGAGTGTTATGTTGGCGGACTGCCTTTCAGGAGGGAATGGCCCTGGCAATACAAAGCCGTCTTCTCACCCATTGATGTTATTGAAGAATATACACGCCCCGCCAGGTATATGCTTAATGGTGACATTGTGGTCCGTGAAGCCCTGTCAGAACCCGAATATATTGAATTTGATGAGATTGGCACCCTCGAAGCATGGAATTCAGACGGACTGAGGAGTCTCCTGAAAACCATACCTGTAGCTAATATGATAGAAAAGACCCTCCGTTATCCCGGGACAATTGATTACCTGAGGATGCTCAGGGAAGCCGGCTTCTTCAGCTATGATGAGATTGATGTAAAAGGCAGTAAGATAAGGCCTATAGACCTTACCTCCAGGCTTATGTTTCCACAATGGCAGCTGGAAGAGGGAGAAGAAGAATTTACGGCTATGAGGATAATAATCGAAGGCAGGGACAGGGGTGAAAAATACCTGTACAGGTATGATCTGTTTGACCGCTACGACAGGGAAAACAATATCACCTCCATGGCCAGGACAACAGGTTATACATGTACCGCTGTTGCCAACCTGCTGATGGAAGGCATGTACGAATCACCGGGAATTAACCCTCCTGAATATATCGGTAAAACAGAAGGTCATCTCAAGTTTATCCTCGGCTACCTGAAAGAAAGGGGAATTGTTTACAGGGTCTCAGCTGAAGGAAATCACTCCCAGGGATAAGTGCCTGATACCTTCAAGCCTCTTAACCAGCTTGTTCATCTCGGAATTTTCACCGATAAGTTCGAGAATGATCAGTCCTGTATCCTCTCCCTCTATCTCCTCGTTTATTCCCAGGCGGGTTCTTATGGTACAGCCAAAGGAGGTAAGTGTTTTCTGTACTTCACTGATAATTTCCGTTCTGTTCTTTATCAGTATGCCCAGTACGGCAATGTCAGCCCCCACGGCTATTGACTGTTCAGTCGGCTGTTCCGCTCCGAAGTTCATCCTCTTAAGCTCGATACCATATATCTTATCCAGGTCGTGCATAAGCCTCCTGTCACCTTCTTCATCATCCTTCAGGTAAAGTATGATGTAACCCTCCCTGGAGCATCTGTCCTCATTCAGTTCATGAAAGCCCAGCCTGGATTTTATTATTGCGGAATGTGTGCTCAGAACTTCCTGGGTATGTCCGGCTTCCTTTATCCTGTCTATTACGCGTATTGCAAGTATTCTTACCATTATTCAGCATCAATTGAATTAAAAATACAGATCCCTGTCACCTTCTTTTATTCGTTCAATCCTTTCCCTTGTCCTTGCCGCCACATCCTCATCAAGGGCAGTAAGTCCCCTTTCAATAGCTTTCCATCCTTTTGCGGCAAGTTCATCATCAGCATAATCCACAATATATTCAGCAAGGGTAAGTGCTGCGTTTGGTGAACAATATCTCTTAATAAAGCCGGGCACGGAAAATTCCATAAAATGTTCACCTGTTCTGCCCAGCCTGTAGCATGCGGTACAGAAGGATGGCATATAGTTATCGTCCAGGAGCTCATCTATTACCTCTGCCAGTGACCTGGCATCATTGATCATGAATTGCTCCCTGTTCAGGTTCTGCTCCTCATTCTTTATATCCGAGTATGAACCGAGTTCAATTTTAGTACCACCATCAATCTGTGAAACCCCGAATTTCATTACTTCCCTCCTTACATCGTGGGTTTCCCTTGCAGTAAGGATCATGCCTGTATAGGGAACAGCCAGCCTCAATATTGCAACCAGTCGCTTGAATTCATCATCACTGACCTCATAATCTTTATTCATGTTTATAGTAGCTGCATCCTTCAGTCTTGGGAAAGATATGGTATGCGGACCAACATTATAACATGCTTCCAGGTGGTTGGTGTGACGAACCAGCCCAAGCACTTCAAATCGCCAGTCATAGAGACCGAAGAGTGCACCTATCCCCACATCGTCAACACCTGCTTCCTGGGCCCGGTCGAGGGAGGTCAGTCTCCAGTCATAATCGCTCTTCCTTCCCGCGAGGTGATACCATTTATATGCTTCGGGGTGATAGGTTTCCTGGAAGACCTGGTAGGTACCTATACCGGAATCACCAATCGTCCTGAATCCTTCAATATCCATTGGGGCAGCATTGATATTGACCCTCCGTATCTCTCCGCGTCCTTTTTTTACGCCGTAAACCAGCTTAACGGTATGTGCTATATAGTCAGCTGAATATTTTGCATGTTCTCCATAGACCAGGATAAGACGCTTCTGACCGTTATCTTCGAGTGCCGACACTTCCTTTATTATCTCATCATCTGTCAGGGTCTTTCTCTGGGCTTCCTTATTGCTCGATCTGAACCCACAGTACTTACAATTATTACTGCAGTAATTTCCTATATATAAAGGAGCAAACAGTACAATCCTGTTGCCGTAGACCTTCTCCTTCAGGGCCCGTGCCCCGGCCTTTATCTCCTCAATATTTTCAGGGTCGCTGGCATTTATCAACACCGCCGTCTCTTCCAGGGTCAACCTGTTCTTGTCAAGCGATTTGGCTATTACCTCGCGCACCCTTGACTTATCCGCTTTGGTGTTGTTAATGATGTTCCATATCTCATCAGGGTCAATGAATGGTTTCATCCTCTGATCCCTGATTGATAATTTCTCAGGATTAAATTTCATCTTATCCCCTCTACTTAAAATAATTAAACCTGCTACAAAGTAAGTCAATTACATGCTTGATTATTATGAAAAATATCATGCTGGCTTAAAAAACCTGCCCCGGGACCGGGACCTGACATAAAAATCTCATCTTTCAGGTCTCCTTGACAAAATAGGCTACCTTTTCGATTGATGTTATCATATCATATTCCTCAAGGTATATATTGTCAGGAACATTCAGGGGTACTGTTGTGAAATTAAGTATACCCCTTATACCTGCTTTTATTGCTGCCTCTGCTGTGGACTTTGCGTAATCAGGGGGGATAGTAAGCAATGCAATGCTTATATTCTGCTCTCTTACAATACTTTCCATCTGGTTAACATGATAACATCTCACCCCTGCTATATCCCTGTTTACTTTCCCGGGATCATTATCGAAAGAAGCTATTATTTCGAGCTTGCTTCTCTTGCCCCTGAAATAAGCCGTTATTGCCTGTCCAAGGTTGCCTATTCCTATAACTGCCACATTCTGGCCCATTTCAGAATCAATTATGGTACCAATGGTATCAATAAGTTCCCTTACATCATAACCTTTCTTCTGAACACTGGTGTAGTCAATAAGCATCAGATCCCTCCTTACCTGAACTGCAGTTATATGCATCAGGGCAGCCAGTTCATGGGAATAAATATACTTATTACCGGCTACAAGGTAATCGAGAAGGTTCCTGCGATAGCTACTGAGCCTTTCAACTGTCTTTTCAGGTAATCTTTTCATCTATATCTGTTTGTGCACTCTGCAAATATAATAATAAGATTGAATTTCAGTCCTTTCGCGAAAGTATCCGGAGCATTATTGCCAGCTTGCTAAGCCTGTCCGGACTTATTGACTGTGTAGTCTTCGAGAAAACGGAACAGAACCGTCTGCACATAGGTAAAGCTTTTTATTTCGGGTAGCTGATCCGAAAAAACCACTCTTTCTATTTCACTGTCATCCGTTTTTTCTCCCAATATTTCAATATCAGCATAATACAATCTCCCAGCCCTCAATTTTTCATCCTCCATAATTGTGTAGGTGGAGATGCATTCAATTGTATATTTCTTCGCACCTGTCTCCTCCTCCAGTTCCCTGCCCGCCGCTATATCAGGATCTTCATGCTCGTTTATATGCCCGGCTGGTATTTCATAACTTCTGCGGTGCCGGTGCCTGATAAACACCCATCGTCCCCTGTACCTTGCCCCGATAACAACGTAAGTAAAACCACAATGCGGGTAATATTCAGGAGAATGAAATTTTATTTCAAGCATTGAAATCCTATTTTTTTCAAAAGATAGCCATAAGCTACAATACAAATGAAGGAAAAAGTATCTTTATATTTCAAAAAAACATTTATGAAAGATAAATTCACGGGCAACAGGCCGTTAAAAAAAGGACGTTCACGGATAAGATGGATAGCAGGAGCCCTGCTTTTTTTTCTTGGCATTACTTTTATCACAGGAATATTTCACGGGCGGTATAATTTCAGGTATGAGACAGTGGAAATTGAGTATGACAATCTTCCTGACGCTCTTCACGGCCTGAGCATCGTTCATATATCTGACCTTCACCTTGTGAGTTTCAGGAATCACCCCGAAAAATTAATCCAGGTTTTTGACAGCATTAATTCCTATGCCCCTGACATAATTGTCAATACAGGCGACTTTGTAAGCATCATCTACCACGAGCTGGAACCCTTCAGGGATATATTGGCCTCGCTGCAGGCTGAATATGGTGTTTATGCCATCCCCGGCAACCATGATACCGGTCTCTACAGTAAATTATATGATGCCGGGAATTTTAATGAACATCTCGATACACTGGGAAAAATTCTTGAATTTTCACAACATAATTACCTTGCCGATACCGGTGCAGTGATATACATTGATACACTCAGTGTTTCGATCGCGGGGGTAGTAAGTTACGGAAGGATACCGGATATCTATTATGGCAATACAGACAGTGCTTTAGCAAGATCGGACAATGCTGATTTCAGTATCCTGCTCAGCCATGATCCTAACCACTGGCTAGATGAGATACAATACAGGGATGATGTTGATCTCACCCTTTCGGGACATACGCACGGGGGACAGGTTGGTATAATGCTGCCCGGACTGCAACTGAGTCCGGCCAGCCTTCTCTATCCTGCCTGGAGCGGGCTCTATGGTGAGAGGAACAATTACCTCTATGTTAACCGGGGACTGGGTATCGTTGGTTTCCCGGCACGTATAGGTATGCCCCCGGAAATAACAATAATCAGGCTATTATCCTCGTCTCATCCTGTTACGCCTTAATTCCTGCATCTTCTCATCGTAGGTTGTAAAGCGCTCTTCGCCTAGAATCTTTTTCAGTTCCTCGTTCTGCTTTTTAGTCATTTCATTCATTTTCTCCCTGTTAGCTCCCGGATCACCACCACGCTGCATTGTGCTGAACATTTTCTGGCGCTCTTTTGCATACTTGACGAATACCTCTTTAATGGCTTTTTCTTCCTTCTCATTCTGCAGCTTTATGATCTCTTTCATCTGTTCCAGCTGCCTCTTTGCCATCTCTTCCGGATCCTGCTGACGCATTCCCTGTCCTCTCTGCTGCCCGAAAGCTGATGTCACAACCAGGGAGAGAATAAGCACTCCCATCGCTTTGAATAATTTTTGCATGATTTTTATGTTTTTTTTGTTCTTTCTGATTAGACCACAGCAATGCCTGGTTTATTCCTTAAATAAGAAAAAGAGACGGCAGAAAAATAAAGCTTTCACCTGAAGATAAACCCTTCTTTAAGAGGGTCATTACTGTCGATCCTGAATTCGTGCCTGCCTGTATACCAGGCTCTTGCTCTTACTTCCGGGATAACTGCACTGTATGGGCCA
>JAZBOI010000362.1:0-4628 GCA_036351095.1 Bacteroidales bacterium
AATAAACCTCAGGAAGAAGATTAACAGGGAAGCAAACAGGCGTGCCAATGAAAAAGCTAACGAGGGAGTCAAGAAGGGCTTTGACATACTTGAAAAAGGGATTGAAGAAGCAGTAATTGGAAAGGACAGCACCGCCGTTGAGGAGGGACAGGCCGGTGAAGCAGGTACAGTCCAGGGACAGGCAGCAGGTGGTAAGCAGACAGCCGGTGCACAGTCTCCTGCAAACACCGAAGAAGCTCTTAAACTGAACTGGAGCAAATACGATTTTGTGCCGGGCGACAAAATAATCTTCGAGGATAACCTTATCGGGGAGGAGAACGGCGAATTCCCTTCACGCTGGGACCTGGTACAGGGAACGACGGAAAATGCAGAGTTCGGAGGGGAAAATATTATCATGTTCAGGGGCGGTTCTCCCATTATAGTCCCCTATCTCAAAAATCCAGGAACTGATTATTTGCCTGAGGTCTTTACGGTAGAGTTCGACTTCTATGTGAATAACCATAATGGCATCCAGGTCTATTTCTATGACAGGAAAAATCAGAGAAGCCCATCTGGTTCTTCAACCCTTGATATCACTCACGAGAAAATGGGGCTTGGTTCAGCAAGTAGTTCTCTTCCCGGTAAGGGCTCAACAGAAAATCAGTGGGCCCATATTTCAATAGCATATACTAACGGGAAAATGAAGGCATATATTGATGAAACAAGGCTCATTAATATTCCCCACCTTGCTTTTGATCCTACAGGAATATCCATACATGTATACCATGCATCAGACCAGAACCAGTTTTTCATCAAAAACTTCAGGCTGGCTGAAGGCGGTGTTAAATATTATGACCGCTTTCTCCAGGATGGCAAGATCGTTTCCAACGGTATCCGCTTCGATGTTGGCAAAGCAACGCTGCGACCTGAATCGATGGGTGTGCTTAATGAAATATATAAAATGCTTTCTGAGCATCCGGAAGTCAATGTGAGCATCGAAGGGCATACTGACAGCGACGGGGATAATAACATGAACCAGAAATTATCGGAGGACAGGGCCAAAACAGTTATGAACCAGCTTATATCCATGGGCCTCCCTGCTGACCGTTTAACATCAAAAGGATTTGGCGAATCCGAACCCATAAATACAAATGCAACACCTGAAGGCAAAGCAGAGAACCGCAGGGTTGAGTTTGTAAGAACCAATTAGACCGAATCAGTTGCTTAGTTTTCTTCAACCAGACAGCAGGGGAGAAACAGAAAAACCGCAAACCCTGGTTCTCCCCTTTTTTAGCAAGAAATCGTAAATCGACTTATTATTAAAGAATATGAGTAAATTCACCTGTCTGCTTATCAGTATAATAATTACAAGCCTAATACAACTAAATGGCCAGAATGAAAATTGCAGGAAGCTGAATGTGGGAGTCTATTTTGTTGAACTGCAGGAGAATGGCGTTAATCTGCTCAATGAAAAGTACGGTGTAAGATCAAAACTGGAATGGGCTCAGTTTATCGATGATAAGGTTCTGGAGAGCTTACAGGGCAGTTGTCCGGAGATCAACTTTGTTTCAAGACTTAGACATAAGAGTATTGATCCGGATTATATGTTCATTTATCGCCTTACTGCTATGTCAATTGACACCGATATTAAGATTCCCGCGGATTCCATCTCTTATATCGATCCCCTGACAAACTGGAACGTAACAGATTATATTGATCCCGTGTATAATTCGGAATCCGGTTTCTGGATGATTTCACGACTTGTGGTCAATACTCCCTGCCATCCTACTTTGAAATGGATCCTCAGGGATGAACTGACAAAGAATCTCGATCTTGACCAGGTCATCAATGAGAACCTTATGGGCTATTACCGAATGATCAACGTTATTGATGAACATGAAGCCCAAAAATCTGCTCCTGCCCGGGAGCCCGAGATGGAGATCAGCCTGGAGAAAGATTATCTCTCGCCCCTTGATAAGGAGACAAGGCAAATGGAATTATATGTTAAGGTAAAAGACTGCCATGGAAGATATGTCTATTACCCTTCTAATATGGGCCAGCCTGTCTATTATCAGAAACAGACCGGCAGATGTGAATTCAGATCCTCGGTCAAGTCCTGGGGCTCTACTGATCTCGGGAACTTTGCAACGGTAATGATCAATCAAAATTATCAGGCGGTGGGCGAGTATCACCTGAAAGAGGGAATAGATCCGGGCACTGAGACAGTTACCCTTAAGACATGCGGTATAAGTGACAAGGCAAACATATCGGAGCAAAAGATTCTAATTATCCGTGGGCTCGAAATAAACGTTAAGCCTGTCAGGAAAGAGATATACCAGGAGGAGCAAACAGACATTGTAGTATCTTTTCATGAAATAGATCCTGATGGCAACAAAGAACCAATATCAGGTAAAGAGTTGGAGATCAAAATAAATGGCCTGGTTAATGGTGAAATCACTCCTAAATCCAATTACGTGACTGATTCCAGGGGAGAGGTACGGTTGAACTATAAAGCAGGAGATAAAGACGAAAAGATCACGGTGACCGCCAGTTTCCAGCCCGAAGATTATCCGGATAAGGCAGAAGGCAAAGGAAGTGTAATTATAAAACCACCCGAATATGACGCCGCCATAACTATCACCAGGACAACCAGGAAAGAATTTCTTGATGAAAAACATGATAGCAGAACAGACAGGGATGGATGTACAACACAAACAGATGATATCAGGCGAATAGATGAAAATGTAAATGCCACAATATATGTTCAATGTAAGCTGTCACACAGCGCAGATATGCCAATTTTTAACCAGACATGGGAGTATTATCAACCAATATCGGTCAATATATCCGGCTTTGACCTTACACACATGGAGACGCATCAGATGAATGGCTCTGTTTCAGGATCAGGATGTGCAAATGGAGGATATGAAACCACTGTTACCACCAATTACATAGTAAAAGAGCCTGAGATATATGAACCCCTTTCAGCTATGTGGATAGTCGCAATCGATAATGAAACCAATAAGGCAGTAAAGATAGTCCCGGGGGGCTACAGTATTGAATACGATCGTGAAGCAATGATCGAAACAGAATCCAGGCAGTGGGATAAAAATGGCGACACTAATGAAGGCAATAAAGAAACAAAAACTACTGAAAATCTTAATTACGGTGTAGGTCCTGTTGAAGATCCTGTCCCCGACCCAACATTTAAACCGGGTCTTGCCGGTATCTGGGACTACCTCAAGGAAGAAGTTGGCGATTCACTTGTAAACGCCATACCTGATATACCTATACCCCCACCGTCATCAGAAGAAGTTCCGGAGATAAACCCTGATTTGCTAGTAAACTATGGAGACAGAATTAAATCATTTGGTGGTAGCGGCAGCAAAGAAATCAACGAGCCCAGGGAAAATGGATATGAAAGGGAAACGCATACATACAGGTGGCAGATGACAAGAAGGAAGTTAAACAAATAAAATGTCAAACCCATGAGAAACAAATTTGCAATATTCTTAACAGCTATTTTTTCTCTAATCACACTTTTAAGCTATAGCCAGTCACCTTTCAGTGCTGAGATGATAAATGTCCAGAGAGGGACTGAGAGGTTATACAAACTGCAGTCAAACGGGCTGAAGTACAGGTATGACTTTAATGAGAGCGGTATGGAAGGAACGGTAATTGTTGACCCGGGGGCAGGCAAAACTGCTATTCTCCTGCCTGAGGAGAAGTTCGTCCATTACACTGAAATCCATTCGTCCACAAGCCTTATGAATGATCCCTACCAGGCATTCATTTACAGCAAATCAAGGTATGATGAAAAGAAGGCAGGAGAAGAAAAAGTCTCGGGATTTAACTGCAATAAAACCGAGCTCTATGCATCTGACCAGTTGGTTTATACTGCATGGTATTCGGAAGACCTGGGTTTCCTGTTGAAACTGGTTAATGAGATGGCAGATAATACATACATGGAACTCAGGGATATTAGCAAGGAAGATATCAATGATGAGGTTTTTACTGTTCCGGAAGCTTATATCGAAGTGGACAGGAAAATGCGCCCCATAATACCCGAACCACCGGCTCCTGAAACATGGAATAAAATAGAGGTCGCAATACCCCTTAAAGGAGAATATAAAAGAGGTGATCTCCTGTCTTTCAAAATACCCGAGAGTATAAATTACAAGATAATCCTCAACAATAATACCGATAATCCTGCCAAGATAATAAGGATGGGAATGAGGGATGGCAAGGAGCTCCCTGATAATGAGCAGGGCCCACTCAGCTACAGGACAAAGCGCTTATATGGAGGCGAATCATACTCAAATATATATAGCTGGAAGGCCGGTGATGAAAAACTCATCCAGGTGCACGAAGGCGTAATAAACATTGAAATATTACCTGAAAACAGATAACCTTTTAAACAAACAATAATGAAAAAAATAATTGTTCTTTTCGCTGCCAGCCTGCTGGTATTACCAATGACCGCTCAGTTCAAGGCAAAAATGTACTTTACCAGTATGGGCCAGGAGCGTATCTTCACGGTTTTTTCGTCTGATGCCGCATACCGCTACGAATTCAATGAGAATAATATGGAGGGTGTGGTAATTGTTAAAAAAGGATCCCCCGAGGTGATCATCCTTATGCCCCAGCAA
>JAZBOI010000363.1:0-2305 GCA_036351095.1 Bacteroidales bacterium
GATCCTCCATGCCTGAGGTTATAGGAAACACTCGGAATTCCCCTGCCCAATTCTTTCTTGCTTACAAATTTTGGATGCAGCTTCCGCAGCCGCCATATGATGGGGGGAATATCGTACATGCTCTGGTGGTTTGCCACGATGATGGCAGGCCCTTTCCCGGGCAGGAGTGCCATATTCTTAAAGGTATAGGACGTCCCCAGCAAATGTGTGCAGCGCATCAGGCAAAGGTTCAGCAGGGCTACACTCTTCCTGTGCGCCTCGTATCCAAAGAGGTTAAAGCAGAGCCATTGAATGGGATGAAAGACCACAAGGGTCAGGCCGAAAAGCAGGATGTACACTGTAGAAAGAGGATAGGAAATAATACGTTCCATACCTTCAAAATTAAAAAACCGCCTGTAAACAAGCGGTTTATATAAAAGGATTATACGGTCAGGTCTTTCTTAACAGAATTCATCAAAGGCCTGAACCAGGTTTTCGGCAATCATTTCAGCGGGTCGGCCTTCAATATGGTGCCTTTCGATCATATGAACGAGCTCGCCATCTTTGAAAAGGGCCATACTCGGTGATGATGGGGGGAAAGGTACCATCATATTGCGGGCAGCGTCCACAGCCTCCCGATCCACACCTGCGAAAACTGTGACCAGTCGTGCCGGGGTTTTATCATTTTTGAGGCTCATTTTGGCAGCCGGCCTGGCATTGGCAGCCGCACAACCGCAAACGGAATTCACAACGACCAGGGTTGTCCCCTCGCCCTTTATGGCATTTTCGACAGCTTCCGCTGTATATAGCTCCTCAAATCCGGCGGAGGCCAGATCGTCGCGCATGGGTTTTACTAACTCTGCTGGGTACATAGCTTTTTTGTTTTTAAGTGATGTGCAAAGGTACAAAATCAAAAGAATTTTCCGGGGTATTTGATCGGGGAAGCCACAGGGGTTAATCAGGGTGAATCTGCTATCTTTGCGCAAATTTATGTAAATGATCAAATGGGTTGCAGCCGTCCTGGGGTACCTCCTTTTTCGTTTTCCGGGGGCACTTTTGGGGTTCTTTCTCGGCAGTATGGTCGACAACATGGGTGGAAAAGGCGGAAGTGTTTTCCGCGACCTGAACCGGTCACAGGTCTCACCCCAGGACTTTGAGTTGCACTTGATTTCATTGTGCTCCATAGTCATAAAGGCCGATGGGAGCGTCAGCCAGCGGGAACTCGATTATGTAAGGCAGTACTTCCTCGGCACCTATGGGAAGGAAAAAGCGAATGCGATTTTCCGAACCTTCAATGAAGTGGTTAAAAAGAGGGAGGTCTCAGCCCAGCGCATTTGCAGCTTCCTGAATCAACGGACGCGGTATGAAGTCCGGTTGCAACTCGTTCATTTTCTCTTTGGAATTGCCGGGGCTGACGGACGGGTGAGTAAGGCCGAATACAATAAACTAAGGGAGATAGCGGGGTACCTCAAGCTGGGCAGACGTGATTTTGAAAGCATAGAGGCGATGTTTATTCAATCGGCGGACACGGCGTATACTATTTTGGAGATCGAACGAACGGCTACGGATCAGGAGGTCAAAAAGGCGTATCGCAATATGGCGAAGAAGTACCATCCTGACCGGGTGATCACAGAGGATGAAGCCATCCGAAAAGGTGCCGAGGAGAAATTCAAGCAGGTTCAACTGGCCTATGAGCGCATTCAGGAAGAGCGCGGCATGTAGGCCCTGGAGTTAAAATCATTTCACCAATGAACGACATTTGGTTCTATACGGAACTCGGCTTCAGCCACGTTTTGGATCCCAACGGGTACGATCACGTCCTTTTTCTGACCGCCCTGGCCCTTCCATTCAGTTTCGGGCAATGGAAGAAGGTGTTCTGGCTGGCCACCCTCTTTACCCTTACACACTGCCTCTCCCTCGCCCTTGCGGCTTACGGAATAGTCCGCGTTGACGCCGGGCTTGTTGAAATGCTGATCCCGATTACCATACTCATTACCGCCCTTTTAAACCTGTACACAGCCGATAAAGCCCAGGCTCCTCAAAAGGCCTTCAGGCTGGATCTTCTGGTGACTGGTTTTTTTGGGCTCATACACGGTCTGGGTTTCTCAAACTATTTCAGGATGCTTATGGCGGAGGAGGAAGAAAAGGCAGCGCCCCTGCTGGGGTTTGCAGCGGGTATTGAAGGCGCACAGCTCGCTGTCCTTCTGGCGGTGCTCGCCCTGGGGTATGTCCTCCTGCAATGGACACCCCTTTCCAGAAAGCATTACGTCTGGGGGTTTAGCCTGGTAATTGCCCTGATCGCCCTGAAGCTGATTTTTTTCTAGGA
>JAZBOI010000364.1:0-21331 GCA_036351095.1 Bacteroidales bacterium
CAATAATACCCAAGATGAAAAAATCCCGCTCAAGTATTCTGATATTGATAATCCTCTTTATTGCTTTCTCCTGCAAAAACACAGGCAATAAAAGATCAGAATTTGTTTTCCCGGAAGAAGATTCAATCCCGCGGCAGGAAGCTGAAAATCTGAGCCAGGAGGCCATAGACGATATTGTACAGAATATCGGCTCCCCCGTTGAAATAGCCTCTCTTCTCATCAACCTTGAAGTTCCCTTTATTGCAGAACACCTTGCATCCATTGATGAGGCGGAAGATCTCAGCACCAATTTTCAGAAAGCTCTCCGCCTCGGCATCTATGGTGCCGACCTTGGTTATCTGAATATTTATGAAAAAACTGGCACGGCCGTAGAAACCCTGACTATCATCAATAAGCTTGCAGATGGATTAAGGGTTGGACAGTTTTTTGATTTTGAAACGCTGAAAAACCTGGCCATCAACCGTAGAAATATTGATTCCCTGCTCTTCCTTTCGGTTCATTCCTATAATGAGATTGACGCCTATCTGCGTGAAAATAACCGCGGTCACCTCTCCGCCCTGATGATAACAGGCGTATGGCTCGAAGCACAATACCTTGCCTGCAGGGTGGTTGAGCAGTATCCGCATATGGACCTTAAAAACAGGATAGGTGAACAGAAGATTATTATCAATGACCTGCTTATGCTGCTGCGCCCCTATAATGAATCAAGTGACGAGTACAGGGATCTTTATAATGATATAGAAGCTCTCAAACGGGAATATTCAGAGGTAAATATATCTTACACCCCGGGTGTGCCGGAGACAATGGAAAAAGACGGCAGGCTGATTGTTATTCAAAAGGAAGAAAGCACCGTCGAATTCAGTGATGATGTCCTGGAGAAAATAGTTGAGAAAACAGAAGAAATAAGAAATAAAATAGTATCACTTTAAATCCTTGATATGAAAAGGACAATAATTATATCCATTACCCTATTGATCGCGGTTTTCACGATAAATGCACAGGACCAGCAGGATCTTGTCAGCAGCTGTGCTCTCAGTATTGGCGGAAACACCACTTACCTGAAAGATTTTGTTATTAAACTGCCCGAAGCAGGTAATCCGGATGAGATCCCCGTCCATAAAGCCAACATATACCTGATGAAAAAACAGAACTACCTCTTCACCCAATGCAATGCCGATGATTCAGAGGGGGAACTGACTATTGCCCTCTATGATGAAAACTCACCTATCACCAGTTCGGTAAACCAGAAAACAGGCAAGGTGTATTCATCGATCGAATTCTCCTGCAATAAAACAGGCCTGTATACAATATGGTATTCATTCAAAGACGGGAAAAATGGCATGGGAGTAGGTATAGTTTCTCTCCTTAAATAAATATCAGCTCGCTTAGCTGAAGGAATAATACTGAAAGAAAAATAATAGCAAATACAAAATTTGCTATTTTTTTATTCCTCATCATCACCAAATAATGAGTCAGTATAAAAGCCAGCGGTATAAGCAGAACAAACAAGAGTCCCACCGACGATGAAGGTACGAGGAAGTAAATAAGTAAAGTGATTAATGCCATCCAGCTTAGAAGTGAAAAAATCTTTCTTGACCTTACTTTCTTGGTATTGAAAATACTCCACAAATGTAATAAGGCTATCACTGAAATCAACAAGTTAACAGCTGATACAATTATGACTTCGAGCGACCAGGAATATTCAGGTATTTCCGTGAACAGGCTGTCGGTAAGCATATTGTTCAGCCCGTTAATATCCCGGCCTGCCAGGTACCAGTAGGAATACATTATGATAAATGGAGTCAGCAGACCTGAAAAGGATATTAGAAATTCCCTGAAACTAAATGACCTGAAAAGGCTTATGCCTATAATAATCAAGGCATAATACCAGATTATGTTTGTATGGATCAGGGCCGCGATTCCTATGAACATGGAAGCATCAAAAAGATTATATGCTATACCTGGTTTCCTGTAGGATACAATAAGCCTGTCTATTGACATCAGGAGGAGAAGTGCGGCCGGCAGAACAGGATTGAGCACCTGGTTGTTAACAATAAATCCGCTGAGAAGAACATATATTGAAGCAGGCAGGAATGTTCGCTCATTTATGAAAAACAAGCGTGTATTGAAGTTAACAAGGTAAATGGCCGTTAACATGACCATCAGCATGGAAAAAATAATACCGGCATGGGGTCTGCCCTCGAAAAGATCAAGCAGTAGGGCATACAGGGGTGCCGGATGAGAAAGGTATATCGAGTGGTCTCCGGGATTCAATAAAGCCTGGAGCCACAGCAGCAGCATACTAACAAAAATAAGCAGTATGGTGCCCGGTCCTATTCCCCTGTAGATTTTTAGAAGCATAATCAAGCTAGGTCAAAACCTATGTCTTTCCTGTAATATTTTCCTTCGAAATCAATTATCTCTGCATTGGCATATGATTTACTGAGTGCCTCATCCATATCAGAGCCGAACGAGCTTACTGCAAGCACCCTTCCCCCGGCACTTACTACCCGGTCTCCTTCCATCTTCGTGCCAGCCTGGAAGATTATACTTCCGCTGGTTTTATCCAGCCCGTATATCTCTTTTCCCTTCTCGTATGAACCGGGGTAGCCGCCCGACACAAGCATGACTGTTACCACAGTATTCGCGGATATCTTCATCTCTCGTTTGTCCAGGTTCCCTTCCGTAACTCCAAGCAAGAGATCCATCAGATCACTTTCTATCCTGGGGATTATTACTTCAGCCTCGGGATCACCCATGCGAACATTATATTCCACAACAAAGGGATCACCATTAATATTCATAAGTCCGAAGAAAATAAAGCCCCTGTAGTTTATACCCTCATTTCTCAGTCCTTCCATTGTTGGCTTAATAATCCTCTCTTCCACTTTACTGTTGAATGCCTTATCCGCAAAAGCTACCGGCGACACTGCTCCCATGCCTCCTGTATTCAGGCCGGTATCTTTTTCCCCTACCCTTTTATAATCCTTTGCCTCAGGAAGGATCTTGTAATTTTTTCCATCAGTAATAATGAACACAGATAGCTCAATTCCCCTTAGAAATTCCTCGATAACAACAGTATTGCCTGCTGCACCGAATTTCCCGGAGAACATACGGTCAAGCTCCTCCACAGCCTCATCGTAATCATCGAGGATGAGAACTCCCTTCCCGGCAGCCAGACCATCAGCTTTCAGCACATATGGTTTACTCATAGCCTTCAAAAATTCACAGGCTTCATTGTAAGTCTCCCTGGTAAAGCTATTGTATGAGGCAGTTGGTATTGCATATTTCTTCATAAAGGCCTTGGCAAAATCCTTGCTCCCTTCAAGCAGGGCAGCAGCCTTTACCGGCCCCACAATGCCTATATGCCTGTACTTTTCATTTCGCAGGAAAAAGTCATGAATACCATCAACCAGTGGAGCCTCTGGCCCAACTACCACCATTCCAACATCCTGCTGAAGGGCAAATTCCGCAACTGCCTCAAAATTACCCGGGTCAAGCTCAAGGTTCTCACCTTCCAGGGCAGTGCCCGCATTACCGGGTGCAATAAATAATTTATTTACTTTTTCGCTTTGTGCAATCTTCCATGAGAGGGCATGTTCCCTTCCCCCGGATCCAAGTATAAGAACATTCATATCAGCAGGTATTTATTTAACTTATCAAAAATAGTATATCCCCATATTAAAAAAAAATGTTCACGCCTCAATCAGGTGTGCTGAGTAATATCCACGATAGTGCAGACGGGAGACCTGCAATGCACGACTCAATCAGGTGTCCTGAGTAAGATCCCCGAAACTGTAACCGAGGGTCCTGCAATGATTAATCAGGCTGACAAGCAGCTCCAGCGTTACCATGTTACCCTTATCGTGTAATACAAGAACCGAACCCGGCCTGATCATTTTCTTTGCTTTCTTCATTACCAGGCCGGCATCTGCCGCCGAATCATAATCATTGAACAGCAGGTCCCAGAAAACAATTCTCATAGTTTTCCTGATTGCCATATGCTGGGTGGAAGTAATGTGACCATAGGGAGGCCTGAAAAATAAGGAATTGCTTATCTGTGCTCCCTTAAGGCAGTTATCGATGTATTCACGGCGTTTGCTCTTCCAGCCGTCCATATGTATATACCCGTGATTGGCCAGGGAATAGCCGGTTCGTCTTATTTCCTGTGCTTCGCCGGGGTATTTAAGGATATTTGAACCGCTACAGAAAAATACGGCCTTGTTAACACTATTTTGTTTAAGAACAGATATTATCTCGCTGGTAAACCCGGGTGTGGGGCCATCATCGAAAGTAAGATAGACCTTTTCCCCGCCTTCTTTTACCCGGAATATTGCATTCCTGTAAAGCAGGCGGGCCGGGCGTGGGAACCTGGAGGGTCCGCTCATCATGAAGACATCATAATCAGTTCATTATAATAACGGTCGAGGTCCTGTTCTATCATATCCCTTAGTTCGCTAATACCCATTGTACCTGACATATTATACAGGCTTATGAGTGATTGCAGGTTCAGGCCTATTACATAATCAAGGTCATATCTCATTGGGCCATCGAGGCGGATAACCATTTCAAGGTATTGTTTGGCATTTTCCACAATATCAGTGGCTATAGCCATGGCTTCATCTTTGTCACCCAGATTGAAAAATCCTTTTACAAGGTTCACTGAATAGTAATCATGCCGGATCCTGGATCCAGGTATTTCATCAAGGGATTTATGCAATACTTCCCTGGCTTTCAGTGTGTCGCCTTCGCTTATAAGGGCTTCTGCAAGAAGACCAAACATCCTCCTGAAATTACTGAACATCCGCCTGTTGTTTTCATCAAGATAGACATCAGGGTCTGAAGCATTGCCCCACTTGAAACGGTTCATAACATTGTCATACATTTTCCTTGTATCAATAAAACCTATGTCCTGGGTGCGGGTGCCTGTAGAGTCCAGTGGGGCTACCCTGTATGCCAGTCCTTCCATCTGGAAATAGTTATCCAGCCCCATATAGTTGGAGGGAGGAACAGTACTGGCAAAATAAAAGGGACGTTCCCATTCATTGGTACCTATCATATCCATAACAGCCAGGTTATTCTTATACATCTCGCGCCCTTCATAATTCCATATGACATTATTGAGCAGGCGATCAGCCTGGTAGTCTTTCACAGTGCCATTTGATAATACCTTTGCCGAGTCAACAGGTACCAGGAAGCGGCTCGAGGGAATGTAATTATAATAATCGCCCCGGCCTGTAAAGTCAATCTTGCTCTGTCTTTCCTCTGAACCAGCAAATTTCAGCAGTTCAATGATATCATAAGGGCGATCTATCCTGTCTGTAACCGGCAGCTGCTCTCGTTTGCCCGGGCGATATTTCTCTGGACCCAGGGTAAACTCCACACGCTCTGACTCATATGCTTTCTGACGCATCATATCTATATACCATCCTGCTGAAAGATAACTCAGGTTGGCCACCCTGACATCAGTCCTGATCCCTTCCACGTCCTGCGCATACCATACCGGGAATGAATCATTATCACCATAGGTGAAGATTACGGCATTCTCATCACAGCTGTTAAGATAATTACTGCCTATATCCCTTGCAGTATATCTGCCCGACCGGTCATGGTCGTCCCAGTTCTGCAGTGCCATGAGCACGGGCACTGCCAGCAGGCATACCAGGAATGCCAGCGGTAATATTATTTTTTGAGAAAGAACTTTCCGGAGATTGTCAACTATGAAACACAGGCCCATGCCCACCCATATGGAAAAGGCATAGAATGAACCTGCATATGCATAATCTCTCTCACGGGGCTGCAAGGGACTCTGGTTGAGGTAGACCACTATAGCTATCCCGGTCATGATAAAAAGTACGAATATTACCCAGAAGTCCTTCCGCTCCCTTTTGTACTGCCAGGCCATACCCAGCAGACCCAGTATCAGGGGCAGGAAGAAATAAGTATTCCTTGCCGGGTTATTCATGAGTTCATCTGGCAACAGTTCCTGGTCGCCAAGCCTTGAATTATCAATAGCCTTAATGCCACTGATCCAGTTTCCATGTACTACGTTCCCGTTCCCCTGGATATCATTTTGCCTGCCTGCAAAATTCCACATAAAATACCTGCCGTACATATATCCCAGCTGGTAGCGGAAAAAGAACCTCAGGTTCTCACCGAAAGTGGGCACAATAAACTCCCTGCTGCCACCGGAAGTATTCAGCATTACTTTTTTGCCCCTTACCTGTCCCCAGTATTCATATTCTGAATGATGCCTGTCCTCCGCACTGTACATTCTCGGGAAAATGGTCATGAAGCGTTCATCAAACACATAATCATTCTTCTGATAAGGCACATATCTGTCATCCTCCTGGATGTAACCTCCCCTTTTCTTTTTAATATCCACCACCGGTGCTGTATAATAACTACCCGTGAGCAGGGGAGTGCTGCCGTACTGTTCCCTGTTTATGTAATATATCATTGAAAATACATCCGAAGGATCGTTCTGGTTCATTGGGGGTCGTGCACTCGCCCTTATAGGGATAAGCGCAAATGAAGAATAGCCCAGTAATATTACCGCAAGAATGGTAATTGCGTAATTGAGAAGTATTTTCTTTTTCTTTATTGAATATCTTATACCGAATACAAGGGCAGCAATAAGGATAATTAAATAAATATATAATCCTGAGTGAAAAGGCAAGCCCAGCCCATTGACAAACAGGAGTTCGAACCAGCCCGCTACTTTCACCGTGTAGGGCAAAAGTATGAAAACCAGAAATCCCAGGATGGCAAAAGCCGCCAGTAAGGCTTTCACGACACCTGCGGGGCTGACCTTGTAATTTTTGAAATAATATACCAGTACTATGGCCGGCAGTGCAAGAAGGTTGAGAAGGTGCACACCTATGGACAATCCCATCAGGTAGGCAATAAGAACCAGCCACCTTCCTTTCAGCCTCTCCTCCTTCTCATCCTCCCATTTAAGGATTGCCCAGAAAACCATTGCGGTAAAGAGAGATGAGGTGGCGTATACTTCGCCTTCAACTGCAGAGAACCAGAAAGTATCAGAGAAGGTACAGGTAAGAGCACCAATAAGTCCGCTCGCCATCACCGTGGCAATATTTATCACAGATTGTTTTTCATCACCTATGAATACCTTGCGCACCAGATGTGTTATGGTCCAGAACAAAAACATTATGGTGAATGCACTGGCCAGGGCAGAAAGGAAATTAATCATCACTGCTACATTTGACTCATTCCCGAAACTGAAGAGTGAAAAGAAGCGTCCCAGCAACATGTAGAAAGGTGCTCCGGGTGGATGTCCAACCTGGAGCTTAAATGATGAAAGGATAAACTCACCGCAATCCCAAAAACTTACCGTTGGCTCAAGTGTAAGGGTATATACCAGCAGTGAGATCGCAAAAACCACCCAGCCCGTAATATTGTTTATTCGCCTGTATTTATGCATGTAATCATTCATCTCCGGATGACTCCAATTTTAATTAAACCAAAGTGTAAATATATCTAAAATGCCTTTATCTGACATAAAATCTCCATTCAATATCGCGCCAGTATGCACCGGCATAGTCTATCCCTATCCGCTTTCCTTTAGCAATATCCACCTCTTTCCCATGATCTTCGATCCATATCCTTTCTGACCTGCTTATATCTTCACCGTAATACGAACCGTCTATTTTAAGGTGCCTGCTTAGCTTACCCGGACCGTTAAAACCGCTGATGCCTCTAAGCAGAACAGCCTGGGGTGTTCCTTCTCCCGCAGTTACAATATTAAGCATCCAGTACATCCCGTAGATGAAATATACGTAAATAAGACCACCCTGCTGATACATCACCTCGGTTCTCCCGGTGCGTCCCCTGCTCACATGGCAGGCCTTATCCTCCTCACCGCGGTAAGCCTCAACCTCGGTTATCATATACCTCTCAATCAGACAATTATCCTTCCCTGTACAGAGGAATTTGCCTGGCAGTGCTGGGGCTACCTCCAGCACATCCCTTGAAAAGAATTCACTGCCTAACTTGCTGTCCCGGCCCATGGCTTAAAATATTTTCTGCTTTTCAAAGATTGAATATTTATTAAAAAGAAAAAACTAAAAGCGTCACGGCCATCCTGTTCTTTTTGGAAAATAAAGCATCTGCACTTCAATTTAATGTATGCATAATTCTTTTTTATTAAAAATTTTATTGTACTTTTGCACACCCGAAAACACAGGATATTAGGAAAATAAAATAGTAAGCATTAAAAACACAAGGACGTGAATACCAACAGCTACAAGACCATATCGGCAAATAAAGCGACGGTGAATAAGGAATGGCTCCTGGTGGATGCGGAAGGAGAGGTACTGGGACGTCTCGCATCAAAGGTGGCAAAGCTTATCAGAGGCAAACACAAAACTAATTTTACTCCACATGTTGACTGTGGCGATAATGTTATCATCATAAATGCCGAGAAGGTTACGATGACGGGTAACAAATGGGAACAGAAGGAGTATATCAGGCATACTGGCTACCCGGGCGGACAAAAATCAGTTGTAGCCGCAGAACTTTTCAAGAAGCATCCTGAGAGGGTTGTTGAGAACGCCATACGCGGAATGCTGCCAAGGAACAGGCTGGGAAGGGATCTTTTCAGGAACCTGTATGTGTATGTAGGAGACAGTCACGGGCACGAAGCACAAAAGCCAAAAAAAATTGAATTAGATAAAATCAAATAATAAATGGAAATTATCAATACCATAGGTAGAAGGAAATCAGCCATAGCCAGGATATATGTTTCTGATGGCAAAGGGCAGATTACGGTCAACAATAAGGACTACCAGGAATATTTTCCTGCCAAGACACTGCAGTATATTGTTATGCAGCCCCTGAATCTCCTGAATTTAGCCGATAAGTATGATATCAGCGTAAGCCTTACCGGCGGAGGGTCAAAAGGACAGGCAGAAGCCCTGAGACTCGGCATAGCAAGAGCCCTGGTCAAAATCAATGAAGAATATAAGCCGGCCCTTAAGGCAGAAGGTTTCATGACAAGGGATCCCAGGCAGGTTGAAAGGAAAAAGCCTGGTCAGCCAAAAGCCCGCAAAAGATTCCAGTTCAGCAAACGCTAAGATATATAGATGCATGTTTAGTATCTAAATTGCACTGACTCCGCCCGGCGGACTACTGTGCAATTGATAAACAGAATGTAAACTTTAAATTTTTATTATGCCAAGAACAGACTTCAACGAATTATTAGATGCAGGTGTTCATTTCGGACACCTTAAAAGAAAATGGAATCCTGCTATGGCTCCATATATTTTCATGGAACGCAACGGGATTCATATCATCGATCTTGAAAAAACAGCGCAAAAACTTGAAGAAGCAGCATCTGCCTCAAAACAGATAGCCAAATCAGGCAAGAAAATATTATTTGTGGCAACAAAAAAACAGGCTAAGGATATTGTTGCCGAGCGGGTAAAAGAGGTAAATATGCCATATGTTACCGAAAGATGGCCCGGGGGTATGCTGACTAACTTCCCCACCATACGCAAAGCGGTGAAGAAGATGTCGTCTATCGACAAAATGGCAACCGACGGTACTTTTGACAACCTCTCTAAAAGAGAAAAACTACAGATAACAAGGCAAAGGGCCAAGCTTGAAAAAATGCTTGGTAGTATCTCTGATCTTACCAGGCTGCCAGCAGCTCTTTTTGTTGTGGATATAACAAAAGAATATATAGCGGTAAGAGAAGCAAAAAAACTCGGTATCCCCGTTATAGCAATGGTCGACACCAATTCTGATCCCAAAGCGGTTGATTTCCCCATACCTGCCAACGACGATGCATCCAAATCAATATCTCTTATAGTGGATTTAATATGCAAAGCTGTTGAGGAAGGACTGAATGAAAGAAAAGTGGAGAAGGAAAAAGAATCCGACGGCAAAGAAAAGAGGCCGCCAAGAGATAAAAAAGCCTCCGCGAAAAAGATCAGGTCAGTGAAAGCTGAAGATACTGATGATGAAGAGGAGCTTGACAAGGAAGAGGAAGAAGAAAAAAAGGAAAGGCCTCGTCTGTCAAAGGAAAACCTGGTATCAGACGATGATACTTCAGATGAATAAAATAAACTGATTGATAACATTTAAAATAACATGATATGGCTTCAATAAGTGCTGCTGATGTGGCAAAACTGAGAAGAATGACAGGGGCTGGGATGATGGACTGCAAGAAAGCCCTGCAGGAAGCTGAAGGCAACTTCGATAAAGCAGTGGAAATAATAAGGAAAAAAGGACAGGCTGTGGCCAATAAGCGAGCCGACCGTGAAGCTGGTGAAGGAGTGGTTCTTTCCGGTACTACGGATGATAACAAATTCGGCGCCCTGATAGTTCTTAACTGTGAGACTGACTTTGTCGCCAAGAATGCCGACTTCGAAAAATTTGCAAACGACATACTGGACAAAGCCCTGGAAAACAAGGTTGAAAGCCTGGATCAGCTGAAAGATACCGAACTCGGTGGCGTGAAGATTGCCGATAAGGTTATTGAACAGATTGGCATAATAGGTGAAAAACTTGAATTGTCATATTACGAATGCATTAAAGCTGAACACGTACAGTCATATATACACCCCGGGAACAGGCTGGCCACACTGGCAGGCTTCAGTAAGTCCGGTATCGATCAGCAGGTTTATAAAGATGTAGCCATGCAGATTGCTGCAATGAACCCGCTGGCAGTTGATAAGGATGACGTTAAGCAGGAAGATATTGACAGGGAACTGGAGATAGGTAAAGAACAGGCCCGCCGCGAAGGTAAACCGGATAACCTGCTCGAGAAGATTGCTATGGGCAAACTGGGTAAGTTCTTTAAGGAAAATACCCTCCTCAACCAGGAATTTGTAAAAGATAATAAACAAACCATCAGGCAGTATCTTAGTTCTGTCGATAAAGACCTTACGGTTACCGCTTTCAGCAGGTATACACTGAATGACTGATCCTGGAAAAGATGCTTAACAATGAGCCGCTCACCTCTATGGCAGAGCGGCTTTTTTGTTCCCCGCGGCTTCCACAGGAGGTATAAAATCCGCAGGTCTTTGATCCTACGGGTTTACCACCCCAGTATATAGGCAAAAATCAGGGGTGCCACAATGGTGGCATCCGATTCAATAATGAATTTTGGTGTTTCAGCTGCCAGCTTACCCCATGTGATTTTTTCATTTGGCACTGCCCCCGAATATGAACCATAACTGGTTGTCGAATCACTTATCTGGCAGAAGTAAGACCATACGGGTACATCTGCGAGCTGCAGGTCCTGGTGCAGCATTGGCACAACACATATGGGGAAGTCACCCGCAATACCTCCTCCTATCTGGAAGAAGCCAACCCCGCCGGAGGAATTGTTCCGGTACCAGTCGGCCAGCATCATCATATATTCAATACCTGAACGGACAATTGACGGTGGATATTCTTCCCTTATACAGTGTGAGGCAAAAAAATTACCACATGTCGAATCTTCCCATCCGGGAACTATCACAGGCAGGTTCTTTTCAGCAGCTGCCAGCAACCATGAGTCGGACGGATCAATCTCGTAATAATGCTCCAGCTCACCGCTTCTGAGTATCTCGTAAAAATATTCATGCGGGAAATAAGATCTGTTATTCTCAGCTGCTTTCTGCCATGCCTTTACCAGGTGTTTTTCTATCCTCCTCATTGCCTCCTCTTCGGGGATACAGGTATCTGTAACCCTGTTGAAATGATTTTCAAGAAGCTCTTCTTCATCTTCTGCACTCAGGCTCCTGTAACCGGGGATACGCTTATAATGCGTATGTGCCACCAGGTTAAAAACATCCTCCTCAAGGTTGGCCCCGGTACAGGTAATGATATGTACCCTGTCCTGCCTTATCATTTCAGCCAGCGATTTACCCAGTTCGGCTGTGCTCATGGCACCTGCCAGGGTGATCATCATCTTTGCACCTGCATTAAGCTGCTCACGGTAGGCAATGGAGGCATCGAGCAGACTGGCAGCATTGAAGTGCCTGAAATGTTCTTCAATAAATTCACTTATCTTTCCCTTATCCATAATACTTATAGCTTAAAATCTTATAAAACAATTTAACCATCATAAAGGCAGGTGCCTTAATCTTCTCCAGGGGTGACAGCTCCACAAGGTCAAAGCCCCTGACATTGCTTACGGCACAAACTTTCCTCAGCAGTTTCAGGGCCTGGTACCATGTTATACCCCCCGGCTCGGGTGTTCCCGTGGCAGGTACAAGTGAAGGATCGAAGACATCCATGTCAATGCTTATATAGACATTATTTCCGAGAAGGGCTGCTGCCCTGTCAATCCAGCTGTCATCACCCTGCATCTCGCTCGCAAAAATACACCTGGAACGGTCAAAATAAGGGAGCTCGGCACTGTCCATGCTCCTTATTCCAACCTGCACAAGGTCAGTAAGCTTTGATGCCTCATGCATCGCACAGGCATGGTTAAAAGGACTATCCATGTATTCGGGTCTGAGATCAGTATGCGCATCAAGCTGCAAAACAGTCAGGTCAGCGTATCTCTCCGCGAAGGCTTTTATTATACCAATGCTTACTGAATGTTCACCACCGATGAAAGTAAGCAGTTTATCATTTTCAAGAAGTTCAGCCGTCCTCCTGTAAATCTTTTCTGTCACTTCACCGGGATCTCCATCAAGGGATATTTCAGGCATTATATGTATGCCTTTCCTGAACACTTCCGAATCAGTCTCAATATCATACAGTTCAAGATGATCAGATGCCTCCAGGAAGGCCTCGAATGCTTTGTGGGAGCCTTTACCCCATGTGCTGGTGCCGTCATAGGGAAACGACTGAAGCAGGATCTCCGACTCCTTAAAGCCGGCATATTCATCCTCTATTTTACCAAATGTTCTCATTATTTCCCCAGGTAACCGAGTATGTTAAGCATATCATCAACGGTCTGCTCATTCCTGTACACATAGTCATTAAAATTACCGGTTGCATCCCTTTCAATAATTACATGTTTCGGTGCCGGTATAAGGCAATGCTTGATTCCACCATAACCACTTATTGAATCCTGGTAAGCACCTGTATGGAAAAAGCCTATATACAGGGGTTCCTTTTCATCATTCGAATATTTTGGCAACAGTATCTGCTGGTTGAAATCTTCTGAATTATAATAATCTGAATGATCACAGCTAATACCGCCGATATTGACCCTGGTATACTCGTTATTCCATTTATTGACCGGCAGAAGAATAAACTTTTCATGCATTGACCATGCATCAGGGATGGTATTCATGAGGCTGTTATCCACGATATACCATAATTCATTATCATTCTGCTGCTTCTGCTCAAGCACCTTGAAAATTATCGCACCACTTTCACCAACGGTATATTTTCCAAACTCGGTAAAAATATCCGGATCGCTTATGCCGGCGTTGCTGCATGTTTCCTTAATATTGCGGACTATCTCCTTTATCATGTATTCATAATCATATTCAAAACCCAGGTGGTTCCGTATGGGAAAGCCTCCCCCGAGATTGAGTGAATCAAGAGTATCGGATTCCTTTTTCAGATCAACATAGAGTTTCAGGGCTTTCTGAAATTCCCCCCAGTAATAAAGACTGTCCTTTATTCCGGAATCGACAAAGAAATGTAACATCCTGAACTCGATCCTTGGGTTGTCTTTTATCTTTTGCAGGTAAAAATCCATTACCTCAGCGTAAGGAAGACCCAGCCTGGAAGTATAATAACTCGACTGCGGTTCTTCATCTATAGCCATTCGTATGCCCACTTTCACCCTGTTATCGCCAAGCTGCTCCAGTATACGATCAAGCTCCTCGCCACTGTCAAGAACTATGATTGAATTAATAAAACCGAGTTTCTGAAGTTCAAGTATCTTCGAAACATATTCAGGGCTCTTATACCCGTTATGTATAATTATTCTTTTTTTGTCAATCTCCCCTTTCTTATACAACTTTACGATCAGGTCAATATCAAAGGATGAAGATGTTTCAAGATTGACATTATGCCTGAGTGCTGAACTCACAACATGATGAAAATGACAGCATTTGGTACAGTAACAAAAATGATATGATCCCCTGTAGCCCGTTGCCTTGATAGCCCTGTTGAATAAATTCCTTGATTTTTTTATCTGGTCTCCTATTCTCGGCAGATACATCAATCTGAAAGGGGTACCATATTTTTCTATCAGGTACTTAAGCGACACACCGTAAAAAGTAAGATAGCCGTCAATCAGATCAAAACCCTCCTGTGGAAAGTAGTAAGTCTGTTCAACCAGGTTGAAATAAGTGTTCTTCATTTATGCCTATTATTTTCTCTTTAAGTTACATGCCTGTCAATCATCTGCAAAGAAATACATTTTTTCATTTCAGGCTTACTCTTAAGTCTATTATTTAGAGCTCACCAAATATGAGTAAAATTACTATTTTTGATGAAGCCAGGAAACTAATCCAGGACCTGTGCATGTAAAGTGCCAGGCATACTTTATTATTGAAATATACCCTTTCAAAAAATGAAATACAAAAGAATATTACTCAAATTAAGTGGCGAATCACTCCAGGGCAATGGTAATTATGGTATTGACCCGGAAAGGCTCGCTTATTATGCCAGGCAGATAATGGACCTGGTAAATGCAGGTGTTCAAACTGCCATTGTTATGGGCGGGGGTAACATTTTCAGGGGAATGAAGGGCAGTGAATCAGGTTTTGACAGGCTTAAGGGCGACCAGATGGGCATGCTGGCCACAGTTATCAACAGTCTTGCGCTTGAAAACGAACTGCATTCGGCTGACTGCAAAGCCATGCTCTTTACCAGCATAAGAATGGAACCGGTGGGTGAATTATATAAGCGTGACAGGGTGGTAAGGGCGATGAAAGAAGGAAATGTGTGCCTTCTTGCAGGTGGTACGGGAAACCCCTTTTTCACTACCGATACAGCTGCAGCCCTGAGGGCCGTGGAAACAGGCTGCGACGCCCTGCTCAAAGGTACACGTGTTGACGGGGTATACTCAGATGATCCCGAAAAGAACAATAAAGCAGAAAAATTTGATCATATTACTTACACTGAAGCTATCTCCAGGCGACTTAAGGTGATGGATCAGACTGCCTTTACAATGTGCCTTGAAAATAAGATGCCAATTATTGTTTTTGATATGAATACGCCAGGGAACCTTTTGAAAATTATTAAAGGTCAAAAAGTGGGAACAATTATTAAACAGGGCTAAAATGCTGTTTTTACAGAATTTTTTTAAATTTGTTAACTGACAATCAACCTCAATATTAAAATTACTCGCATGAATGAAGATATTGAAATAATAATGGAAGAAACTACTGACAGGATGAAAAGTGCAACCAGTCATCTTGAAACAGAGCTCTCAAAACTCAGGGCTGGAAAAGCAACACCTGCACTCCTGGATGGTATAAAGGTTGACTATTACGGGGTTAATACACCTCTTAACCAGGTGTCGAACATTAATACACCCGATGCAAAATCAATAATTGTCCAGCCGTGGGAAAAGACAATGCTTGGCCCGATTGAAAAGGCCATCATGGCTGCAAATATTGGGTTGACTCCAATAAACAACGGGGAAGTAATAATAATTAATGTACCACCACTTACTGAGGAAAGAAGGGCACAGCTGGTAAAAATGGTTAAAAACGAAGGAGAATCAGCCAGGATAAGCATACGTAATGCACGTAAATGGGCCAATGATGAGCTTAAGAAGCTGCTCAAAGAAGGCCTGGCGGAAGATGAGGAAAAAATTGCGGAGGATAATGTACAGGAACTCACCGATGAATATGTAAAAAAAGTGGATGAGATCGTCGAAGCCAAGGAGACTGATATTATGACTGTCTGATTCCCGGTGATAATTATTGCCGGTTTATTCAAAGGGCTTTATTACTTAACTGTTTTCGTCAATGCATGGAACTGCTTCCACTGGGAAAAAAGCCACCCCTCCCCTTTACAATAAGGAATAAATACATTTCCGGATAGGGTATATGACGTATTAAAGGTCATATAAGTGACGAAAGCAAATAAGAAATTTTAAACGTAAAAAAAATTAAAGCCATGAAAAGAGTTATCGATATTACAATGGTAATCCTGCTCCTCTTCGTGATCATTTCACTTGCCACCGCCAGTGCAGCCGGCAGTACGGATATGAACACACAGGATCAGCAGTCTTTTATCACCCTTAAGGGTAAGGTAACAGACAGGGAAACTGGAGATCCGCTGATATTTGCCACAATTGCCCTTAAAGGGACGAATGTGGCCACGGTATCGAACCTTGACGGGGAATTTATTCTCAAGATAGATGTTGAAGTCAGTGATCCATTTATTGAAGTAACATATATTGGATACAGGAACAAGGAAATTCCCCTGTCGAACCTCTCACAGGGTGAGGAAGAAAATCTCATTGAACTGACCCAGGCTACCATACCTATACAGGAGGTTGTTATCAAACCCATCAGCGCAGAGGAAATTCTCGAGAACGTGATACAGAATATCGGGAAAAATTACGCGGAAGTACCTAACCTTATGACCGGTTTCTATCGTGAAACAATTAAGAAAAACAGGAACTATGTATCTATTGCCGAGGCTGTTGTTGAAGTTTTCAAAGCTCCCTACAACAATGATTTCAGGTTCGATGCAGCCAGGGTCTACAAGGGTCGTAAGAATGTTGACGAAGCAAAGATCGATACAGTGCTCTTCAGGCTGCAGGGTGGCCCCGTAACGACATTGCAGCTTGATGTTGTGAAAAATGCATATGGTATTCTTACCTATGACATGATGAATTCATATGATTACAAGCTGGATAATATTGTTGTAATTGATGAAAAACCGCATTATGTAATTGAGTTCCAGCAGCGTAAGGAAGTTGATATTCCTTTGTTCCTCGGTAAATTCTTTATTGAGATGGAAACTTTCGCCCTGACAGAAGCCGAATTCAGCATTAACCTGGAAGATAAAGATCTGGCTTCCTCTATATTTGTAAGAAAGAAGCCTCTTGGAATGAAAGTTACTCCCGAGATGGCCAGTTACAGGCTTAAATTCAGGGAGCAGGATGGCAAGTACTATTTTGCCTATGCCCGTGCAGAGGTTGAATTCAAATGCAACTGGAAGAGAAAGCTTTTCAATAAAACCTATACTACTATGTCGGAAATTGCAATAACCGACAGGACCGAGGAAGAAGTCGTCAGATTCACAGGAAGCGAGAAAGTCAGGAAAGGTGATGTTTTCACCGAACAGCTGAGCGCTTTTGCCGACCTTGATTTCTGGGGTGAGTATAATGTTATTGAGCCTGACCAGAGTATAGAATCAGCAATCCGTAAACTTAACCGCAGGCTCAGATGGAATGATTTACTGGACAACTAAAATATGACAGGCAACAAGGATATTAGCAGGAGGATACGGAACGGTGACATCAAGGCTTTTGAGAAACTGTTCCGTTCCTCCTATAATGCCCTGGTAAATTATGCAAGAACCATACTGAAAGACACAGATACCTCTGAAGAAATAGTGCAGGAACTTTTTTATGTCCTGTGGCGCGACAGGAAAAAGATTATGATCAACAGCTCGATCAACGCTTACCTCTTCCGCTCAGTCTATAACAGGTGCATGCACTATATAGATCATAAAAAGGTTGTTATGCGACACGAAGATGAGATAAGGGGAAATATTACAAAGGCTGGTGAAGACCCTTCCGAAAGAATGAACTATATAGAACTGCACGAGAAGGTAAACAGGATAATAGAAAGATTACCCGAGCGTGCTGCAAAAATCTTTTGTATGAGCCGTTTTGAAGGGATGAAATATTCTGAGATAGCCAAAGAGCTATCCATCTCTGTAAAAACAGTGGAAGCTAACATGGGCAAAGCATTGAAAGAATTCAGGAAAGAACTGTCAGCATAAAAAAATGAAAAAAGAAAATACACATAGCAATAAGATGGAAGATAAGGAAAGGAAGACTTTTGATGAGTTCCTCTCAGGACAAGATCAGGCTGTTCAAAAATACTGGATGGAAATGAATGAAATTGGCAGAAGTGAAAAAGCAGATACTGATAAGGCATGGGATAAGCTTTATGGCAGACTGCAGGAAGATAAATTAATACCGGGGAAAAAATTCCTGGTCACACGATCCTTCAGGATAGCTGCCTCCATAATAATTATTATGGGTCTTGCTTTCACAGGATTATATATCGGCCTGACAAATACCGGGAGAAACAGCGAGAATATTATACTGACTGATGCAGGCCAGAAGAATGTGAGGGTTGATCTTCCTGATGGAAGTACTGTTTTTCTTAACAGGAATTCAAGTATCACCTACCCTGACAGATTTGACAGTCAAAGCAGAACAGTCAAACTGGAAGGAGAAGCATATTTCGATATCGAAAGTGACAGCAAGAGGCCATTTACCGTTAATGCAGGAGATGCCGATGTTACAGTGCTCGGTACATCTTTCAATGTAAATACCGGCAACAACAGGGTTGAGGTGCTCGTTACTTCAGGAGAAGTTCTGCTGAAAAACCACGGAGGAGAAGAATCGGTAAAACTGCAGCAGGGAGATCTCGGCCTCTTATCAGACGATTCAGCATCCAAAAGCCTTAATAGCGATCCCAATTATTTATCGTGGAAGACAGAAATACTTGTATTTGAAGGCGACAGCCTGGGAAAAGTTATCAGGGACCTGAAAAGGGTGCATAACATCAATATTGAAACCGGGAACGATGAAATCAGGAAACTGAGAGTCACTTCTGTATTTGATAATCAGTCACACGAAACAATTATCCGCATTATTTGTACTACTTTTAACCTTGATTATTATAAGGAAGGAGATAAATATTTCCTTGACACTAAATAAAGGTTTTAATAAACTCAATGAGAGTAAGGATTTATGGCGGGATAAATTTTTTCAACAAAGGACTTGTTATAATGATCTTTATTATAACGGTCTCCTCCATTGCCCACGCCCAGGAAAATGTGCTGGAAGCTCCCATAACACTGAGATTTAGCGAAACAAGTATATCAAGCGTATTAAAATCCATTTCCAGGAAAACAGGTTATTACTTCACCTACGATACCGATCTTGTCGAACCTGACAAACTAACCAGCCTGAGGGCAAATAACAAGCCCCTGAGGAGTATTCTCGATAGCATCTTCAATGATAAATTACTGGACTATTCAGTAATCGATAATCATATTATAATTTATCGCTCATTGAATAATGAAACACCTCTACTGACGGAAGAAGGGAGGGAACCGGTATATCTGCTTGCAGGCAGGGTAACGGATGCAGGAAATGGAGAACCCCTGCCTTATGCCACCATAGGGATCGAATCAAAGGGCAAGGGCACCGTGGCAAATTACGAAGGAGAGTATACCCTTAAACTGGGAAAGGAGTTCCTGGATGATACCCTGGTGGTGTCTTACTTAGGATTCTTCAGCAGGAAAATACCGGTTAACCAGGCTATTGACAGCCATTTCAATATATCACTGACAAGGTTCTATGTGCCAATACCTGAAGTGCTGATACGTAACAGGGAACCACAGGAGCTTATCAGGAATGCCAAAAGAAAGATACCTGAGAATTATAGCAATAACCCGGTTCAAATGACCGCCTTCTACCGTGAGGCAGTATCAAAAAGAAATAAATTATTAACCTACTCTGAAGCAGTCCTTCAGATGTACAAAAGTTCCTATACGCCAACTCTTTTCAGTGACCAGATGAAGATCTACAAAAGCAGGAAAATAAATAACCTTGAAAGATCCGACACCCTCACTTTTAAACTCAGATCAGGACTGGATGGCTCTCTGCAACTGGACGGTGTGAAAAATACTTTCGATTTTCTGAGCACTGAAAATTTTCCTTATTATGATTATCGTATGACCGATATAATCAATATCGGGGATGAAGCTGCTTTTGTTATTGAATTTGAACAGAAAGAGCACTTCACCGATATGGCCCTGCCAAAGGGTGTTATGTATATAAATACAGTCAACTACGGTATACATGGTGTGGATTTTGAAATAAACGAGGATTATATAGATAAACTCGAAAGATCATATATCCAGCAGGCAGCCAGGGGCTTCAATGTAAGGATCAGGTCGGCTAAATACCGAGTAAATTACCGGTATATCAACGAGCGCTTTTATTTGAACCATGTGAGGGGTGATCTCGAATTTTATGCCAGGAAAAAGAATAGGCTCTTTGGAAATACCTATACCATTTTCTTCGAAATGGCTATTACTGATATCGATACCCTAAATGTCAGGCGCTTTGAAAGGGAAGAGCGTGCTCCTCTCCATTCTATCTTTTCCGAGACGATAAACACTTACGACCGTCAGTTCTGGGGAACGGATAATTACCTGGGCCCGGAGGAAAGTATCAAGGAAGCTCTCTCACGGATAAATGCCAGGATGAGCGAGTATAAAAGCAATATTAATAACTTTCAATAATCCTGTTTAATTCACTCAGGTCGGGTGTAAGAATTATCTCCGTGCGCCTGTTTTTCCTCCTTGCTTCAGGAGTTTTTGCATCATCAACAGGCAGGTATTCTCCTCTTCCGGCCGCTGTGAGCCTCCTGGGATCAATACCGCTGCCATCAAGCAATACCCGTACAACCGTGGTTGCCCTCTTGACACTCAGGTCCCAGTTGTCCTGAATTGGTCCGCCCGAGGAAATATAGGGTACATCATCGGTATGTCCCTCAATCGTGATCTGTATATCCGGATTATTCTTCAGCACTGTTGCCAGCTTTCTTAAAGCATTTCGGCCATTGGCATCGATATTGTAGCTTCCGGTCCTGAACAGCAGCTTTTCTTCAAGTGAAACATACACCTTCCCATTCCTCATTGATACTGTAAGCCCTTCTCCTTCAAAGCCAAACAATGCAGCCGAGACCTTGTCTTTCAGGTCCTTCACTATCCTTGTCTGATCTTCAAGGATCTGTTCCAGCTCGGTCAGCCTGGCATCCCTCCGTTCAAGCTCATATGACAGTTCATCCAGCTCGGCTTTCCTGGCTTCCATATTCATCTCCAGCTGTCTCATCAGGTCTTCCTTATTCTGCAAATTTTGTTGTGCTTCCTGCAGTTCCCTGAGCAGGCGCCTGGTCTCGGCAACATTCCCTCTTATCAAATCTTCCTGTGCATTCTGTAAATCGACATAACGCTTATTGAGATCACTGTATTCCGATCTGGCCTCTTCAAGCTCCTGCTGAAGGTTTGTTTTTTCCTCCTGCAGACTATCCAGTTCTTCCTCAACTGATCCCATCCTGGCAGCCATCTCCCTGTTTCGCATTGAAAGGTCAAGATTCTCGGTTTTCAGGGCATCCCTCTCGTTCATATAATCTAC
>JAZBOI010000365.1:0-7891 GCA_036351095.1 Bacteroidales bacterium
CGCTTTCATTAAATCAGTTCGGGGAAGCGACCCCAATGCTGCCGTTTACTGGCTTGCCAGGATGGTTGAAGGTGGTGAGGATCCCAAGTTCATTGCCCGCCGCCTGCTTATTCTTGCAGCTGAAGATATTGGTCTAGCCAATCCCAATGCCCTGTTAATAGCACAATCATGTTTTGATGCTGTACACCAGACAGGCTGGCCTGAATCAAGAATAATACTTTCAGAAACAGCAATATACCTTGCATGCGCGCCTAAAAGCAATACCGCATATAAGGCAATAGATATGGCTATTGAGGAAGTAAGAAGGACGGGTAACCAGGCCGTACCCCTGCACCTTCGCAATGCCCCCACCAGCCTGATGAAAGACCTGGATTACGGTAAGAATTACCGTTACCCGCATTCATATGAGGGTCAATTCACCGAGGAGAATTATCTTCCTGACGAACTGAGGGGTAAAATATTCTATAAGCCAGGTGACAACCCGCGTGAGATAGAATTCAGGAACAGGCTTCGGGGCCTCTGGAAGAAATTCTACGATTATGATATTTAATTTCCGGGTATCATAATAAAAATGCAGCAAACCTGTAAGCCGGATTCTGTTACCTGTCCTTTCATCTCAGAGAGATATACGGACAGGTCTTCTGTCATTTCTCTGAGCTGTTCATCACTGAACAGCTTAAGCGACCTACCCCCCGGCATCGGACGAGCAGTCCTCTGGCGCCGGTATACATGGTCTTGCAACCCATAAGAGGTACGGCATCACGTGTCACCACGCGACCCGGTGGGCTCTTACCCCACCTTTTCACCCTTACCCCGGTAAACGGGGCGGTTATTTTCTGCTACCTTACTATACCCTCGCGGGCATCTTCCAGTTAGGAAGCATGGCGCTCTGTGTTGTCCGGACTTTCCTCCCCACACATATGGTATGGAGCGACAAAACGGTTTGCTGCCCTGCAAAATTAGTCAATTATTGCCAGACGGTAAAGATTTATTTCCGGCAAACTGCCTCACGGGAGAGCCAATATTTTTGGCCTGCCCTGTTCGCAGTAATGCTCAAGAGATACACCGGAGTTAAAAGACCGTTACGGTTTTTATATTAACAAATTCCATTATCCCGTATTCTGACAGTTCCCTGCCATAGCCGGATTGTTTCACACCCCCGAAGGGAAGGGCTGGATCGGATCTTGTGAAGCTATTGAAGACAATAGTACCCGTATCTATATCTTCAGACAGCTGTTCAATTGTTTTATTGCTTTCGGTAAATACCGAGCAGGCCAGTCCAAACCTGGAGTCATTAACCCTGCACACCAGTTCATCATAGTCTTTAAAGGTGAATACCGGCAGGACGGGTCCGAAAACTTCTTCCCTGGCGAGGGGGCTGTCATAGGATACATTGACCAGGACGGTAGGTTCAAAGTAACAATCACCCGGATGCCCGTATTTACCTCCAAGTATTATTTCTGCACCCATCTCAACTGTCTGGCTTACCTGCCTTTCCAGTTCCATCACGGCGGCCTTGTTTACGAGCGGTCCTATAAAGGTGTCATGGAGTAAAGGATTACCCGTCTTCAGCGCCTTTATGCGGCCGCTTAACAGGCTCATAAATTCCGGGAATACCTGTTCATGAACAAAGAGCCTCTTGGAAGCGATACAACTCTGGCCGGTATTTTGAAAACGCCCGTAAATAATGGCTTCAGCAGCTTTTTCGAGCCTGGCATCATTGCATACTATAAATGCATCATTACCTCCCAGTTCGAGGACCTGTTTTTTAATATTTGCACCCGCTTTTGATGCTATCTTCTCTCCCGCAACGTTGCTGCCTGTGAGGCTCACCGATCTTACATATTCTGATTCAATTACCTTTTCTGCCTGTTTATGGTCAATAAAGAGATTCCTGAAAACATTGTCCGGAAATCCGGCCTTCACAACTGCATTTTCTATATTCTCAGCGCAACGGGGCACATTGGAAGCATGTTTGAGAAGGACGGTATTGCCTGCAGCCAATGCAGGTGCCATGCACCTTATTACCTGCCAGTAGGGAAAATTCCATGGCATAATGGCAAATACTATGCCCTGGGGATCGAACCTTAGCATGGATGAGCCCCCTGAAGAAGTATGTTTCCGGGGCTTCAGGAACTCATCGGCACGCTCTCCATAATACCTGCAGGCCATTGCACTCTTTTCAATTTCAGCCAGGGCCTGGCTTATTGGTTTACCCATTTCAGACGTAATGGTGGCGGCATGAAAATCCTTTTCCACTTCAAGAAGTTCAGCAAGCCTGAGGAGGAGATCCTGTCTTTTTTCGATACTGAGCTTCTTCCATTTCAGGAAAGCCCGGGATGAAGAAAAGACAGCTGCCTCAAGTTCTTCATCACTTATTATTTCATATTCTTTATTTATTTTCCCCGTATAGGGATCAAAACTTTTATAGGCCATATTGCCTCCTTTGGTTTAATATTGACTACTGCTACCAACAAATTTAGTTATTTTTGGGCATCTTAACAGGGCATTTATCATTTAATGCACGATGTTTAAAATCTATTATGAAACTGACTGATGACCCCAGGAATATAAAGATAAAGGATTACAGCTATGATCTTCCGGAGGACAGGATTGCCCCATATCCGCTGGAAGAAAGGGATGCTTCAAATCTTCTGATCTACCGGGCCGGTCATATAAAAAGGGATATTTTCCGTAACATGGGCTCTTACCTGATGAGAGGTGATATTCTTGTTTATAACCAGACAAAAGTAATAAGGGCAAGGCTGATTTTCAGGAAAGCTACAGGTGCACTAATTGAGATCTTCTGTCTTGAGCCTGAAGAACCTTCTGATTATGAAAGTAATTTTGCTGCGAAGGAGCCTGTCAAGTGGCTTTGCATGGTAGGTAAGAGGAAAAAATGGAAATCAGGTATCCTGGAGATGAAAATAGAATACAAGGGCACAGCATTCAAGCTGTATGCTGAGCAAATCAATCAGAAGGGCAGTGAATCACTGCTGAGATTCTCATGGGATAATTACGGCTTAAGCTTCAGCCAGGTGCTTGAACTGGCAGGACATGTTCCCGTTCCACCATACCTCAAAAGGGAAGATGAGGATATTGACAGAATACGTTATCAGACAGTCTATTCCAAGGAAGAAGGCTCGGTTGCAGCACCCACGGCAGGTCTGCATTTTACTGAAAAGCTACTGTCGGAGCTAAGCAGGAAAGGGATAGAGACGGGCTCTGTTACCCTGCATGTGGGAGCAGGCACTTTTGTACCTGTAAAGAGTGAAACAGCCGGTGGTCACAATATGCATATAGAACATTTCAGGATTGGAAAGGATACAATAAATAGTATTACGGGGAAGCGTGTTATTGCGGTGGGAACCACATCACTCCGCAGTCTTGAAAGCCTTTACTGGATAGGACACCTTATACACAGCGGCAGTATTTCGCCAGGGGCAGAGATCCTGCTTGACCAGTGGTACCCATATGATAATCAGTCAGATATTACTTTCGAGGAGAGCATGCAACTAATCCTGGAATACATGGATAATAATAATATTGACCATATTGAGGCAAGGACGGGCATTATAATAGTACCGGGATACAGGATGAGAGTTGTTCAGGGCCTGATAACCAACTATCATTTGCCGGGAAGTACACTCTTACTACTGGTAGCTGCTTTCACGGGTGAGGACTGGAAAAGAATATATGAGTACTCACTTGAGAACGATTTCAGGTTTCTCAGTTACGGCGACAGTTCCCTTTTGTTACCCTGAGACCAGCTATTGAATTCCTTCAGTTACTTTTCCAGGAGTTCGGCCACTGAATTCCCTCAATATTAACCCTGAGCTCAGGTACCGAATTCCTTCATTTTCTTTTCCAGGAGTTCGGCCACTGAAGTCCCTCAATATTAACCCTGAGCTCAGGTGCCGAATTCCTTCATTTTCTTTTCCAGGAGTTCAGCAAAGCCCTCAATATCACTCTCTGTAGTATCCCAGCTGGTCATCAGCCTGTATTCAGACAGTTCCTCGTTCCATGGATAGAAAAAATATTTTGACTGTACTTCTGAAACAACTTCAGGGGGAAGAATGACAAAAACACCATTTGCATCTACCTTCTGGGTAATCCTGATCCCCTCTATATTATTTAGCCTGTCCGCCAGCTTCCGGCTCATCTGGTTAGCATGGCGGGCATTTTTCAGCCACAGGTCGTTTCTGAAATATGCAATAAACTGTGCAGAAACATAGCGCATTTTGGATGCCAGCTGCATCCCCTGTTTCCTGATATATTTAAAGTTATGGGATAGTCCCTCCCTGAGGAAGCATACGGCTTCACCGTACATCATGCCGTTTTTTGTACCACCGAAGGAAAGCACATCCACCCCGGCCTCGCTTGTAAAATCCCGGAAAGGCAGGTTAAGTGAAGCAGCGGCATTTGCTATCCTTGCACCATCCATATGCAGGAGCATATCATACCCGTGCACAAAGTCGGCCAGATCGCGTATTTCATCAGGTGTATAAACCGTCCCCATCTCAGTGGACTGGCTTATAGAAACAACCTTTGGCTGTGAATGATGCTCGAAGTCGAAACCATGAAGATGCCTTGCCAGGTATTCACTCCTCAATTTACCGTCGGGTGTGTCCACTGTCAGTATCTTGCACGACGAATACTTTTCCGGTGCACCGCATTCATCCTGTTCTATATGTGCAGTAAATGCGGTAATGACTGAATTCCATGTCCGTGTTACCGCAGTAAGGCCCAGCACATTGGCAGCTGTCCCCGTAAAGACGAAAAACACCTCTGTCTGAGGCCCGAATATTATCCTGAAAAGTTCTTCAGCTTCCTTTGTATAATCATCGTTGCCGTAAGCCAGCACATGTCCACTGTTGACCCTTTCCATTTCACTGATTATCTGGGGATGGATCCCTGCATTATTATCGCTGGCAAAACCCCTGGACACTGATTTTTTCATAAGTTTTATTTTTTCAGAAATAAAAGAAAATAAAGATAGTTTTTATGATATTCCTAATTATTGAGTATAGTAATTTAAAAAGATTATAAATAATTTTTACCTGATTTGATCCAATATATATTATTTTTGATGCTTAAATCCATTCGAAATCAAAACTAACAAACTTTCTTAAGATGAACGGAAATTTTGCCCTAATTGATTACCTGATCTTCATAGTTTACGCAGTTTCTCTTATTGCCCTTGGCCTGTGGGTATCGCGTGACAAAAAAGGAACCGGCAGGAATGCTGAGGACTATTTTCTTGCCAGCAAGTCCCTTCCCTGGTGGGCAATTGGAGCGTCCCTCATAGCGGCCAATATCTCCGCCGAGCAGATGATTGGCATGGCAGGATCAGGTTTTGCCATCGGTCTGGCCATTGCCACCTATGAATGGATGGCTGCGGCAACCCTTATTATTGTTGGCAAATATTTCCTCCCGGTTTTCATTGAAAAGGGCATTTACACCATACCGGAATTTGTTGAGAAGAGGTTCAATAAATCACTGAAAACCATACTGGCTATCTTCTGGATTGCCCTGTTCATCTTTGTAAACCTTACCTCGGTCCTCTTCCTGGGAGCCAAAGCAATGGATACCATAATAGGCAATGGTGACGGGTCGATAATGATATATGCCATTATCGGACTGGCATTTGTTGCTGCTGCATACTCGCTCTATGGTGGGTTATCCGCTGTAGCATGGACTGACATCATACAGGTGGCACTGCTGGTACTGGGTGGGGTAATAACCACCGTTATAGCCTTAAACAACGTAACCCCGGACGGCGGACTTGGAAATGGTATCAGCCATGTCTACAATACAGCGGGAGATAAGTTTCACATGATACTTTCAAGAGACGACCCCGAGTTTTTTAATCTACCAGGCATAGGTGTGCTTATCGGTGGAATGTGGGTTGCCAACCTCTACTACTGGGGCTTCAACCAGTACATCATACAGAGGACACTGGCTGCCAAATCGCTCCGCGAAGCACAGCGCGGCATCACTTTTGCCGCTTTCCTGAAGCTTTTAATTCCTTTATTCATTGTGATACCCGGCATAATAGTATGGGTATTTTTCACCCAGCCTGAAGGAACAACCATTATACCGGGAATAGCAGAATCGTTCACGAAAGCTGATGGTACCACGAACTATGACAAAGCTTTCCCCTGGCTAATCGGCACCTTCATACCCAGCGGGCTTAAAGGGCTTGTTGTTGCTGCACTGGCGGCGGCCATTGTATCATCGCTGGCATCCATGCTTAACTCAACATCCACCATTTTCACAATGGATATATACAAGCCTTATTTCAATAAGACGGCTTCGGACAGGGTAACGGTAAGAGTAGGAAGGATAACTGCTTTCAGCGCACTTATAATTGCCATACTGATAGCACCCCAGCTGAGAAATATTGAACAGGCCTTCCAGTATATACAGGAATACACTGGAATGGTGAGTCCGGGTATACTGGCCGTCTTCCTTACCGGGCTTTTCTGGAAGAAAGCCACAGCCAGGGGGGCAATAACAGGTGCAATAGCATCTATCCCCATAGCACTGGTTTTGAAGCTCAACATTATTGACCTGCCCTGGATGGACCAGATGTTCTACAACTGCATAATAACAGTCGTTGTTATAATGGGCGTAAGTCTGACCACCAACAAGGCTGATGATGATCCGAAGGGAATAAAGCTGGTTGCATCCATGTTTAAGACAGGCAAAGCTTTCAATATAGCTTCCTATATTATTCTGTTGATCCTGGCATTATTATATACCATATTCTGGTAGTACATGCGGGACATGCTTTAAGGACTCAATTCATTATATTTGCATATGATGGATGGATACAGGTATTTCATATATTTATCCTACAATGGGAAAGCCTATCATGGCTGGCAGGTCCAGCCGGGCAAAATCACCGTACAGGAAAAGGCAGAGGAAGCCTTAGGAGTTATCCTGCAGGAAAAAATCAGAACAACGGGAGCCGGGCGTACGGATGCGGGAGTGCATGCACGTCTGTTCACAGCCCATTTCGACAGCAGCAGGGATGACCTGGCAGGCAACAGTAACATTATTTTTCGCCTGAACACTTTTCTCCCGGGGGATATTTCCGCCAGGGATATCATGGCCGTTAAGAGTGGGGCCCACGCACGTTTTGATGCTTTATCAAGGACCTACAAGTATTACATCAGCCTGAAGAAAGACCCTTTTTTAAAGGATTTTTCATATTACAGGCATGGCGATCTTGATATTGACGCAATGAACAGTGCTGCAGCATACCTGTCCTGCCATGAGGATTTCACCAGCTTCAGCAAGTCGCATACCCAGGTGAGGACCAACAATTGTAAAATATATGAAGCTGCCTGGACCAGGGAAAAGGACATGCTTGTCTTCACAATAAAAGCCAATCGTTTCCTGAGGAATATGGTGAGGTCAATAGTAGGTTCAATGATTGATATTGGAAGTGCAAAAATGCCACCGGGAACAATGGAAGATATCATAATGGCAAGGGACAGGTCAGCGGCAGGAGTATCAGCACCTGCTGAAGGACTGTTCCTGGAAAATATTGAATATGATAGCTCTGTTTTTCTCTGAGGAATCTTAAGCCTTCCATATTTCCCAGGTCTTCTCAGCCTGGATATGAAGCATTTCCATTCCATTTTTCACCAGGCAGCCCCTCTCCTGCCCCTTTTTGAGGAAAAGAGAAATCTCCGGGTTATAAACCAGGTCGAACAGTATACAGCCGGGTTCAAGCGCTTCATAGGGAATATCCGGGGCATTTGCCGTTTCAGGAAACATGCCCAGCGGTGTTGCATTAATTACCAGCCGGCAATTACGTATAAGGTCAGCTGTCATATCCCCGTAAGCGAGATCAGCTTTACCTTTTTTCCGTGAAACAACC
>JAZBOI010000366.1:0-3937 GCA_036351095.1 Bacteroidales bacterium
ACTTCAACACTGAAATCTTCATAGGGTATTTTCATTTTCTTCATAATGGAAGCCACGTCCATCCCGGTGCATCCACCAAGGGCAGCAAGCATCAGTGTTTTCGGCCTGGGCCCCCTGTTTTTACCACCGAATTCCCCTAAAGAATCTATTTTGAAATTATGTCCGTCGATCTGAACATTGAAGGACAGATCTTCTTCATGCTGCAATTTTACGTATTGGTCCATCTCTCTGCCTGTTTGAGTGAAAATTTTTACAAAACTAATTAATAATATCAAACCTTATTGCCATATTTGTCATATTATAGCCTTATATGAAACAAAAGGATTTAAATATACCTTTTTGCGATACTTGCGCCGTTAACACCAATTCTGTATTCAGGCATCTTTCAAAAGACCAGGTTGAAATTCTGAATTTTGAAAAGGATTTCAGGCAGCACAGGAGGGGAGAGGTACTCTATACAGAGGGAAGCAGGATCAGTGGTTTTTACTGTATTAACAGGGGTATTATCAAAGTTTTCAAGACAGGCTTTGACGGAAAGGAACAGATAATACGCTTTGCTAAACCCGGCGATATTATTGCTTACCGTTCTGTCCTGAGCAACGAGCCTGCCTGTACAACGGCCAAAGTAATAGAAGATGCAGGTGTTTGTTTTATTCCGGCACATATCCTTACTGATTTTGTTAAGGAAAATCCGCTTTTCTCAATGGAAGTGATGAAGCTTACCTGCCATGAACTGGGTGTAGCCAATGAATATATTACCGATATAGCACAGAAAACTGTCAGGGAAAGGCTGGCTGAAATACTTCTGCACCTGGTAAATGAGTTTGGGCTCGACTCCGAGAATTATCTCAGGATATCCCTGACAAGGGAAGAGCTTGCAAATATCGTAGGCACCGCAACCGAATCGGTTATACGCCTATTAAGTGAATTTAAATCAGATAGCTATATCGAACTTAGCGGAAGGAAAATTAAAATACTTGACCGGAGGTCTCTGGAGAAAATAAGCAATGTGTTCAAGTAATCAGAACGGTCTCTTTTCTTGCAGGTTTTATTTTTCTAAAATACTATTCAGCAATATATAAAGAGCTAATCCAATTACCACCAATACCCCGCTCCATATCAACAGGGCATTACTTTCAATATGTGAGAATTCAGAATAAGCAAGCACAACAACACCTGCAAGCACAAACAGTAATCCGATCCTTTTCAGAAAAGCTTTCATAATCAAGGTTTAAGTAATGTTCTAATGTTGAAAAAGTGTATAAATATAATTATTAACAAAGACATAGCAAAATTAAAATAACAATCCTCGCCCGTCCGATTTTTGTTTCCCGAGATGCCTGTATGCCAGTTCTGTTGCCTCCCTTCCCCTGGGTGTCCTCTTCAGATATCCTTCCTTTATCAGGAAGGGTTCATACACTTCTTCAATGGTGCCGCTGTCTTCACCCACCGCAATGGATATCGTATTGATACCCACCGGTCCACCATTGAATTTATCTATAATCACACTTAATATCTTGTTATCCATTTCATCCAGTCCATGGCTGTCGATATTAAGGGCATCAAGAGAAAATTTTGTTATATCGATGTTTATCTGTCCGTCACCTTTAACCTGTGCAAAATCCCTAACCCTTCTAAGCAAAGCATTTGCTATCCGCGGTGTTCCCCTGCTCCTTGAAGCTATTTCTCCTGCAGCATTGTCAATTATTTCAGCTTTCAGTATGCCGGCTGAGCGTTTTACTATACCACGCAGAACCTGTGAATCGTAATACTCAAGGTGCATTTTTATTCCAAAACGCGCCCTCAGCGGGCTTGTAAGCAAACCCGAGCGGGTGGTGGCACCAATAAGTGTAAAAGGATTGAGTTTAAGCTGCACCGATCTGGCACTCGGCCCCTTATCAATCATTATATCTATATGGTAATCTTCCATTGCCGAATAGAGATATTCTTCCACCACGGGGCTCAGCCTGTGTATCTCATCAATAAAAAGCACATCTCCTTCTTCCAGTCCTGTCAGTAAGCCGGCCAGGTCGCCCGGCTTATCCAGCACCGGTCCTGAGCTGACCTTAAGGCCTACATCCAGTTCATTTGCAATAATAATTGCCAGAGTCGTCTTACCCAGCCCTGGCGGACCGTGAAGCAAGACATGGTCAAGAGCCTCTCCGCGCTGAGCAGCTGCCGTAACAAAGACCTGAAGATTCTCGACTATCCGTGCCTGTCCCTTAAAATCTTCAAAGCTTAATGGTCGCAGCTTCTTCTCTATCTCCTGCTCTGCAGGGCTTAATGCTTCTTTTCTCAGGTGAAATTCCTCTCCCATCTGGCAGGCTTATTTAATGATTTTTACATCCCTTTCAGGAAGGTTTATCTTAATACCGTTTATCCTTACCTCATAGTCATCCCTGTAGGTAATAGTCATTTCAAGCATTCCTTCCTCGCTATATTTTTTCCATGTGCGATGTCTCAAACCCATATCATAATACTGTTCTTCCTTAATTCTGCCGCTATCATAATAGTAGAAGTGATAGCCGTCAGGATTATCCTGTATGTACCTGCCCCTGTAAAGCACGTTTCCTTCATCATCATAATATTTCCAAAGGCCGTCCCTTAAACCAATGATATAGTTTCCCTCCTCGGTATGGTCACCAATTTTTACTTTCCAGTCGCCGTTTCTTTCACCGTCAAGATATTCTCCCTGGCTGATAATATCACCATCCCTGGAATATTCAATGAACATACCATCCCTTCTGCCCTGGAAATAGGCTTCTTCCCTTAAAATTGATCCTCCGGGATAATACCATTTCCACAGGCCTTCAGGTCTCCCGTTTCTGTATGTTCCGGTCTGAACAATACTGCCTCCCTTGTTATAAAAGATCCATGCACCCGTTCTCCTGTTATAATCATATTCACCTTCTTCTTTTACCTCTCCGTTTTCATAGAAGTTTTTCCACTTTCCATGTCTCCTGCCATCCTCTGTTACTATTCCTTCAGATACTTTTATCCCCTGGTCGTTATATATCTCTGCCGATTTAACCGAACCGTCGCTGTTGTACTCCCTGTGTATGCCTACCGGCACCCCCATCCTGAAAGGCCCGCTGAATATCAGGTTACCTTCCCTGTCGTAGCTGTTACGTATATCAACTTCAGGAGAGTCTTCAACATTTCCCTCCACGATTTTACCATTGTCATACAGCATTGTGGCCGTCAGCATACCTCTCTCGTTATATTCCTTGTAATAACCATGCAGAAGACCGTTTCTGAAGGTCATTTCCTTTTTTATGTTACCATTGTCATAAAATTCCTTCCACGGACCTTGTTTATCGCCATTTTCATCCAGCCTGTTAATTCTCTCCCTGCTGATAAGAAAATCATTATTATACTCATACAGTGTAATGATATTACCTTCTTCATCATATTCCCTGGATAAGCCCTGCTTTTTACCTTCTATATAGGGAATGGTCTGCTTTACCGAACCGTCGGGATAGTACAGGTAAGCTGTTCCCTGCCTCATGTCGCTGGCATATAATTCCCTTGACCATATATATAATCCATAGCTCCTGTCTCTCTTATACTTAAGGTAGTAGCCGCTTTTTCTTCCATACAGGTAATCAATCTTTTCGAGGGTATCACCCGTCTGTGTATAAAAGACCCATATACTGTCAAGTAAATGGTTTCGCCTTCTTCCTTCTGACTTGATAACACCGGTAACATAATAACTTTTCCAGTACCCGTCAGGTTTGCCGTCACGTATATTTCCCTCACTTGAAATATTACCATTGGGATACCTGAAGACATGGTATCCGTCTTCAAGCATGTTATCCTGTCCGTTCAACAATGAAAACAGTACTATAGCTGCCGCTGATAATATTAACTTCTTTATCATAATTGTTTACAGTCCCAGTCTGTCTGAAATATCAAGCATTCTCCTTATTGGCTTCCC
>JAZBOI010000367.1:0-3115 GCA_036351095.1 Bacteroidales bacterium
GGAACGGTTTTCCTGGGCTACAGATGATCTGTCATCCGTATATCCTTCCCTGAAATCATTCATTGATGGCAGGAATACTATATCCACCAGGTCGCCTATTCCTGTCCCCGACAGGTGCGTATGACCAAAGCCGGCTATTACGGTATCAGAATAATGATAGCCTGAGCACCAGTCCCACCCGTTTGTTCCGTTATCAGGGCTTAGCTGTACCATACCAAAAGGAAGGGTGGCGCCCGGGAATACATGCCCGTGATATGCCGTACCTATAAATGGATCGACATATGCAAGCGGATCAAGTATTTCTGGTGGATTATTTTCCTTTTGCCCGGTACATGAAATAAGTAAAGCAAGCATGGCAGCCGGAATTACATAAATATTTTTCATATCAGTTAATTTTATACAGAGTCTTAAGTATTTGTTCACCTATGCCTATACGGTAACCTTCAGACATATAATAGATACTGCCTTCAGGGTCACTGTAGATAACAAAGGGTAGTTGAACTGGTGAAGCGTTTTCACCTCTTACGGAGTTCAGTATTGTAAGGTCCTTATCAAAAGCGAACAGTGATTTTAGTGGCAAACCCTCAAACTGACCGGGTTTATATGAGGCACTCTGTGCTGCAGGGTCAGTTAAAAAAACAAGCTGGCAGGCAAGCTCATCGAGTTCCCTTTTTACCAGTGGCAGATCATTAAGGATATGTCTGCTGGGTTCCCTGTTATGATCTATCCACACAATAAGCAATCCCCGGTCAGCATATTCCTGAAGTTCTGCGGAAGCATTGTCATAAAAGAAAGCCTGGTCAAGGTCAATCTTTCCAAGTAACTTAAGGGCTTTCATCTCTTCCCTCAATTCAAAATGCAAAGTCTTCTTCTCTCCCGGCCCGAGACTAAAAAACCTTATACTACTCAAAACTCCCGAGTCGTCCGCCCTGTTACCCGTCACAAGCATATATTCTCCCGGCGGTAATGCCAGGCAATCATCAAAATCTGCCACATTCCTGTTATATTCATAATCCAGTGTTATATACCTGCCCTCCTCAAATCTTGCAAGGGTGAAGTGACGGTAATATTCAGCTGCGCTTTCAGGGGGTCCGGTGAAGGACAGCTTAAGACAGGCTCTTTGTATGTCTTTCATCTTCCCCTCATTAATACTTACATCCTGCCATTTCCCATTTCTGAAAAACTGGGGTATGTTTGTTCCGGGCTCAAGCCTTGCAGGTATACCCAGGGACCTGCAGCTTGCAACAAAAAGTATTTTGTTTGAAAGTTCGTCTGCAAATCCCGTTCTCAGAACACCTTCGGGGCTAAGCGGAACCCTGTAATAGTTCATATCATCCTGCTGCCTTATATTAGATGACAGCCAGCCGGCGAGGATACCGGGGTCATCAATGAAACTTTCTTTTTGAGTGCTGTTAAAATAATCCAGGATATATGATCTCCAGGCAGTAATTATCTCATGGGATATTCGCGGGTTAAGGATGTAATCAACAAAGAATTGAAATGGGTATTCATTCCCCTTATAATAATCCACCGTATGAAGAATATGATCCTCGAGGATGCCGGCCTTTGTATCCCGGAGATCTTTTTCGGCCACTACTTCCAGCAATTCAAGCATTAATTCACTGTACTCACCTGGTACTTTCCTCATAAGTGTGCTTATCTCGCTGTAATTGCCCATACTTTTGTCTATAATGTTTTTCACCCGGGCTGTGTCAATATCCATTGAAAGGGCCAGGTCCACGGCTTCCCGGTCCTTCATCCAGGTGGTCATATAAGCATGTCTTATGCTGTCTTCCTTTTTTAATCTATCGGCATTCTCCTGTTTCATGTACAGGGGGACGGTATCGGGAAAAGGAATATGTCTTACCGGAGGCTGCATATCAAATTCATAGTAATCTTCAATATCCTCATGCGATCCGAGCTGCAATATCAGCGTATCAGTTTCTTCAACACTGATTTTTTCAAAAGTAAAACTGTCGCCTCTGGAAGCCCATATTAAAAGATCACCCAGGCCTGTTTCGAAGGTGCAAAAACCCTTATCATCGCTTTCCAGTTCTGCAAGCGGGTAAAATTCTGCAAAATTATATAAGCGTGGTTCCACTATGGCTCCAGCAGCTGCCGCCTTCCGGGCATCAAGCACCTTAATAACGATTGTTTTTGTACGTGCATACTTCGCCAGTGTATTAATTTCTGCGTACTTATCCTTTTTCTTAATTACATTTTCATCACCCCGGTACAGCCCAAAAGCTAAGGTATGTGTGAGCATTGCCCGCCGCGCCGGTTCTGTAAACCATCCCCTGTCAAGTACCGGTTCCGGTTCACATGCCCCAAGGTATTTCCATTCACCCTCCACCCATACTTCCACCCAGGCATGGTTATCATCGCTGTGGGCCCACCTGGGGGTGTAAATCTGTCGCGCCGGTATTCCTGCTGTCCGCAGGGCGGCAACGGTAAAAGTAGATTCTTCACCGCACCTGCCCCTTGCAGAAAGTACAGTTGCCATTGGTGCTGATGTTCTTATGTCTGCGGGCTGGTAGGCAACTTTTTCATGGCACCAGTGATTAATCTCAAGAGCAGCCTCCTCAATATTCTTAATATCAGCTATGCGTTCATGAATTTCATCGAAATAGGCAAGCCTGAATGAATCCAGGTTCTCATTATTCACCCTGACTGGCAAAACGAAATGAAGGAAAATATTCTCAGGTATAATTTTTCCCCAGTCTGTCTTTTCGCGTGCTTTCAGGGCAAGACTGGCATTATCAAGAAAAAAGCGGCCGTTATAATCAGCAATGTCGCTCAGGGGCATATAGGCAAACAGGAATTTCAGGGCTTCTGATTCAGCCGTGCTTATATCAGTATTAAGGATTGCAAAAAGGTCATTTTCATGGTTTGAGAAAAGTTCCTTTCTCTCCTGGAACTTTTTATTTACACTGTCAAGGTAAGCCTCATCTTCAATCAGGTGCTCATTATTAACACATGAGGCTGCTGAAAAGAAGATAAATATCACGAGGGAGAATATTTTCAATTTCATGATGCAAAGCTAATTTATAATACTGTTCCACAGGATTTCTCAATTATGAGTTCCGGGCTGATCTTGACTGACCGCTTAAATTTA
>JAZBOI010000368.1:0-2432 GCA_036351095.1 Bacteroidales bacterium
AACCTGGAAGGTCCCTTCTCGGATGATGCCAGGCTGGCAAAAAGATGCAGGGATACCACCAAATGCTATGCTTTCAGGGTCCCTGAAAGTTACGCCGGAGTACTCGACAGTGCGGGCTATGACCTGCTGAGCCTGGCAAATAACCATATAGGAGATTTTGGACCCGGGGCAAAGGTGACAACTGCAGCCATCCTGGATTCACTGAATATATCCTTTGCAGGTACGGATGATTATCCATGGGCCGTCAGAACGATATTCGACAGCCTCAAAGTGGGATTTTGTGCCTTTGCACCCAATAAGGGGACTGTAAACCTGCACGACGTAAAAAGGGCAGAAGAGATTGTAAGCATGCTTGAAGACAGTTGTGACATTGTAGTGGTATCTGTTCATGGAGGAGGGGAAGGAGCTGAACACCAGCATGTCACAAGGGAGGTGGAATATTATTACGGAGAGAACAGGGGTAATATATATGAATTTGCTCACAGGCTTATTGACCTGGGCGCCGACATTGTTCTTGGTCATGGTCCGCATGTAAGCAGGGCACTGGAAATTTACAGGGGAAGGCTAATTGCATACAGCCTGGGTAATTTTTGCACATACGGGCGATTCAACCTGCAGGGCCCCAATGGATATGCACCCCTGGTTCATGCCGTCCTGGATACAGAAGGGAATTTTTTGTTCGGGAAAATTATACCGGTTTACCAGAATAATTTGGGTCATGTTAAACAGGATCCGGGAAAAAGGGCTATTTTTAAGATACAGGAATTAATAGAAAGCGATTTTCCCGGATCAGGGATTATTGTAGATGACGATGGCAATATCACCATAAAGGAATGAAACGATCATGAACCGGGCTTGCGAGCTCACTAAGTAATTTTGACATTTTAAACAGATGCAAATGGAAGATAATGACATTAAAAAGAAAAAGCTGTTCTACTCTATTGGAGAAGTGGCTGAAATGCTTGGAGAACAAACGTCTGCAGTCCGTTACTGGGAAAAGGAATTCGATATAATCAAGCCCCAGAAAAATAAAAAGGGCAACAGGTTGTTTACGGCTGAGGATGTGGAGAACCTGCAAATGATTCATTACCTTTTAAAAGAAAAGGGTATGACCATTGCCGGGGTAAAGAAAAAGATGTCGGAAAACCCCGATAATATAAGGAAAAACCATGAAGTGATACAGTCACTCAAAGAGATAAGGAGTATACTGGTCAGCATGAGAGACAGTCTCTGATGTATCGCGATTTTTTTGACATTCTCCCTTTTTTTTATTATAAGATAACAGTCATAAGCAGAAAATTACCGGTAACATGATATTGAAAGAACTGATCACATACCTTGAAGCAAGCGTTCCACCGGCTTACCAGGAGTCATATGATAATTCGGGTCTCCAGGTAGGGGATGAAAACAGTAAGCTTGATTCAGTGCTGCTAAGCCTGGATATTACGGAAGAGGTAATAGACGAGGCTGAGCAAAAGAAGTGCGGACTGGTAATCTCTCACCACCCTCTCATTTTCCAGCCCTTGAAAAGTATAGGTACAGCCAGCTATGTTGAAAGGATCATCCGCAAAGCCATACAGAAGGATATTTCCCTTTACAGCATGCACACCAACCTCGATATTATCAGTGGTGGTGTGAGCTACCGTATGGCTGAAAAAATGGGACTAACCAACACTGAAGTTATGCTTCCCCTGGGTGGCAGACTGCTTAAACTTGTTGTTTTTGTGCCACTGTCACATGCAGGGAAAGTGAGGCAGGCTATTTTTGATGCAGGTGCCGGTCACATAGGTAATTACGACATGTGCAGCTTCAATGTTAGGGGTGAGGGTACCTTCAGGGGCGGAACAGGCAGCGATCCGTTTACAGGTGAGCCGGGTAAGGAACATACTGAAGAAGAAGTGAGAATTGAAAGCGTGCTGCCGGCCCATCTGAAAAGCATCGTACTGAGGTCAATGATTGATTCGCACCCTTACGAGGAGGTGGCCTATGACCTGTATGCGATTGAGAACAGGCTGCCGGGGGCAGGTCTGGGTTGCGTGGGCGATCTGGCTGAGAGTGTCACTGAAAGCGATCTTATCAGCATGCTTTCAGATGTTTTTGGCTCAGCCTGTATAAGACACAGTAAGCCCCGGGGCAAAAAAATTAAAAGAGTGGCAGTGATGGGCGGTTCGGGAGGATCATATGTAGATAAGGCAATCTCTTCAGGAGCAGAGGCCTATGTTACAGCCGATGTTAAGTACCACTCATTCTTCGATGCTGATAAGCAGATCCTCCTGGCTGATATAGGACATTATGAGAGTGAAAAACCATCGCTGGAAATTTTGCATGAGTTAATTACAAAAAAATTCCCTAAATTTGCAGTCCGTTTTTCAGAGATAAATACAAATCCGGTAAATTATTCACAGGTATGGAAAAAGTGAAAGCAGCTGAGA
>JAZBOI010000369.1:0-2657 GCA_036351095.1 Bacteroidales bacterium
ATCTTACAGGCGAGGTTGTAGCGACGGATAATGATGCAGTTGCAACAATAACCCAGGTGCCAGCTGCAGGGTCGTTGCTTGAATTAGGCGAATCAGAAGTCGTTCTGACGGTGACCGATAACGCAGGAAACACCGCTACATGCAATGTATCTCTGACGGTAATTGATGATGTTGATCCGGTTCTGAGTAATTGTCCTGCGGAAATAACAATTAACTCAGACGATGAATACTGCGGTACGACAGTTGTCTGGACACCCCCAACCGTAATAGATAATTGCGCTGCAACGTTAGCTTCCACGCACGCTCCAGGTGATTTCTTTGAAATTGGAAACACTACAGTTACTTATACAGCAACTGATGCTTCTGGTAATACGGCAACATGTGATTTTGAGGTGATAATATTGCCAGCTGATCCTCCGGGGATTACCGGAGAAAGTACCGTTTGCACTCCAGTAGTGCAGGCTTATTCAACTGAGTCATTGCCCGGAAAATCATATGAATGGAGTGTGAGTGGAGGAAATATCGCAGAAGCAACTAATGAGCCAGGTGTAAATATTGAATGGACTGGAACAGGTGAGGGTGTTGTTAGCCTGATCGTTACTTCAGCTTCAGGATGTAGTGTGAGTAATACTACGCTTGTTATAAAGAATGCAACTCCTCAAACCGGGGCCATTGAAGATGTTGCAAACCAGGATCAGGGATCTGTTGGGCCGGTATGTGCAGGCGATGAAGGTGTACTTTATACCGTTAAAGGTTGGGAAGGGTCAGTATTTGACTGGTCCATAAGTGGTGGTGTAATAATACAGGATGATGGAGATTCAGTGTATGTTGATTGGGGTAGTGTTCCCGGGGAATATGAGATCAGTGTTCAGGAAATATCTGCCCAGGGATGCCAGGGAGCGATTAAGCGGGCTACCGTGCTCGTGTCTGCTCCGGAAATCGATCTAGGAGATGAAACATACATATGTAACGGAGAAATATTTACTGTTGAGCCTGATGGAGATTTTATTTCTTATCTCTGGCATGATGGCACTACAACGCCGACATTCTCAACTGCTGAAGCAGGATTGATTAGTTGCCAGGTAACAGACCAGTATGGTTGCACCAGTTCAGATGATTTATATCTTGAAGTTTATGACCTTCCTTTTGTCAGTATTGGAAATGACACTTCCTTATGTGGGACTGAATTTATTCGGTTGGATGCAGGAGCTGATGGCATACTTTACCGCTGGTCAACTGGCGAAAATTCAAGGGAGATAACTGTATATCAAGGATACCAGGAAATCTGGGTTGAAGTTGAAAATGAATATGGATGTGTGAATTCTGACACGCTTCTCATCGAAAATTGTGATATCAATGATTATTTCAGCGATATTCCAACGGCGATTACGCCTTCTAATGCTGATGGTGTAAATGATGAGTGGAGAATAGAAAAGCTGGAAGGATTTCCGGAGGCTGTAGTGGATATATACGACAGGTGGGGCAGATTGATATGGAGATCAGAACCTGGATATCCCGATCCATGGGATGGAAGAGATTTAAGGGGAAAAACGGTACCAATGGACTCGTATCATTATGTTATATTGCTCAATTTTATGAACCTCGACAGGGTTGTAGGGTCTGTTACTGTTATCAGATAGCATTGTGTTTAAATTAAATAATGTGATAGAAACTTAAAAACAGGAATGCGTTACAGGTGGATCATATTGTTGCTATGTTTGAGCTTAGCCTGCATTGACCAGGTAAGGGGGCAGCAGGTTCCGTTATACAGCCAGTATATGCTGAATGGATTTCTGTTGAATCCGGCAACTGCCGGAGCAGAAGGGTATACGGCAGTTAATTTAACGGCCAGGGAGCAGTGGATCGGTTTTAAAGATGCGCCCGGAACATATGCCCTTAGCTATCAGACACGTATTCTGAGGAATAGTTATATTTCCAAATCTTCTTCTATACGCAAGCGGATGCGATACAGTTCCAGAAGCGGTAAGGTAGGGCTGGGAGGATATGTATATAGTGACAGGAACGGTGCTGTTGAAAAGACTGGAATGAAGCTGTCATATGCCTATCATATTTTCTTTGGCAACTCACAGCTGTCAATGGGTATGTCGCTTACTGCAATGCAATTAAGGCTTAATGAAGACAAGATCAGGCTGGACAATGAAAACGACAATCTTTGGCTCAATGCCCGGGGTACTGCATTTATCCCGGATGCAGATATCGGTGTATATTTTGACACACCTGATTTTTATGTTGGTTTTTCTTCTGATCAGCTGTTGGAATCTATAATTAAGCTTGGTGACACAGGATATGATCAATACAGGCAGGAACGAAACTATTATGTGATGGCAGGATACGATTATCCTTTGAATAACTATCTTGTTCTTACTCCATCGACATTACTGAAGCTTTCAGATAACGGTACTTTCCAGGGGGATTTCAGTGCCAAGTTGTATTATGACCAGACCTACTGGGCAGGGCTGACTTATCGTACGGGGAATGCCCTGATTGTGTTGGCCGGTTTGCGGATTGACAAGTTTATTTTTGGGTATGCCTTTGATGTTTCCTTTGGCAGCATCATGAAGCACAGTTTCGGTTCCCATGAATTTATCTTTGCAGCCAAATTCGGGGACAATGCCAGGAGGTACAGGTGGCTGAAC
>JAZBOI010000370.1:0-2933 GCA_036351095.1 Bacteroidales bacterium
ATGATATCAATTATAGTAGCAGTTGCATCGAATAATGCCATAGGGATGAATAATCAACTCCTCTGGCATATCCCGGACGACCTTAAGCGATTTAAGAAACTGACCCTCGGCCATTGCCTTATCATGGGAAAGAATACCTGGTTCTCCCTTCCGCGCAGGCCACTGCCGGGGCGAACCAATATTGTTATGACAGATGATCCCTGTGAATGCATAGGGGGAGGGTGCATAACAGCCTATTCAGTGGAAGATGCACTTTCCAAATGTGAAGGAGGGAAGGAAATATTTGTAATAGGAGGAGGGTCGGTCTACAGGCAGTTCCTGGATATCGCTGACCGCCTGTACCTGACACATGTTCATAAGGATTTTGAGGCCGATACCTTCTTCCCTGAAATAGATCCTGCAATATGGAGGGTTATCGACAGGGAAGATAATATGAAGGCTGATGATAGTGAGTTTTCCTGGTCATATGTTACTTACCAGAAGAAAAAGTAAGTATTTCCATAAATTTTTTCGTGTCCGGATTAAACCCTGTTGACTATTTACAGTCTATAAGGGTGTGAATCGATTATAAACGAAAAATAAGTAATCATGAAAATCTTTAAATTTTTCTTTTCAATAGTTCTGTTCAGTATTATGATGGTAGCATGCGAGAAAAACTCCAATCCACTGAATACTGATGATATTGACCTTGCCGATGACGATGCGGTAACAGAGGCCATATTTGACGATATCTTCAGCACTGCTGATAATGCAACGCAGATTGTTGAAACATTTATGACAAAAAATCCCGGTGCAAAAGGCAATGTTGTTGTCGTGGCCGACTCCTGCCCTACGGTTACAGTTGAATTCATTGATGAAGGTCACCGTGTTGTTACAATTGATTTCGGTGATGGCTGCACCGGTTTATGGGACCAGACAAGAGCCGGTAAGATAATTATAACGGTGGAGGGCTACCGCAGGGTGGCAGGCTCAACACGTACCATCACTTTCGATGAGTATTATTTCAACGGTATAAAGGTTGAGGGTACTAAAGTAACCCAAAACATGGGGGAGAATGAAGATGGCAATGTGGTGTTCAGCTCAACACTGACCGGTGGTATGCTTACCTTCCCCGACGAGGTTGTTGTCAGCCGCGAATTTTACCGTGAACGGGAATGGGTGGCAGGATATGATACCTGGAATATCTGGGATGATGAATGTCTTGTTACGGGATATGCATCCGGTACCACTTACATGGGTTTTGCATATGAGAATACCATCAAGACTGCACTGCACTGGAAAAGAGTTTGTCGCTTCTTCGTCAGTGGTATAATCGAGATAAACAGGGAAGGAACAGAGCCTTTCGAGCTGGATTATGGTGATGGTGAATGCGATGCTCTTGCCACACTGCGGCGTGGTGATGAAGAAAAGGAAATCACCCTGAGGTTCCGCCACAGGAAGATAAGGTAAGAAAGAAAGCTCCATGGCACATCACGCTGGCTCACCGCTTTCAGGCTTGACGACGAAAGGTACCAGCAGGGTCCATAGGACCAGCAGCACTGAGCCGATAACTGCCTCATGTATACCGTAATACACAAAGGGTCCGCCAATTGAGTATACCCAAACCAGGAAGGACAGCGAGGTAAATACTATCTGTAAAGGACCCTTTACTGACATGAAGCTGACAAGATAAAAGGGTATCATGATAAGCAGAATGGCAGTTACTGCTGTCAGCAGTATCTTGCTGTGTTCATAGCCCTCCGGTATAAAACCGATAATAACCAGGTAGGCAGCGACTATCTCGCTGGGGATGAGTTTCAGGAGACGCGACCGGTAACCATTCTCCTGCTTGATTTGTCTGGCCATAATATTTGTATATGTGATTCTTGAAACTTATCAGAACAGTATATGCAATTTATAAAATCGTCAGCTTAAACGCAAATTCGCCGGTCACCCCCTTACATGCCATTGAGCTCCAATTAGCCCTTTGCGTATTAGCCGGTCACCTCCTGATTTGACTTTGAGGTCCAAATTACCCTTGACTTATTAGCCGTTTGCCCCCTTACGTGCCATTGAGCTCCAATTAGCCCTCTAATAAAGATATGCTGAAAAGATGGGGATATCATGTGCGGTAAGGGCGTGGAAGAAATTTTTATATTCGGTATATTTGTTTTTGTATTTACAAGTCACAGCTATGGCCACACATATTAAAATGCCCAGGCAGGGCCAGTCGGTGGAGTCCTGTATATTAAGCAAACTTTATTTAGAAAAAGGTGATGAGGTGAGGGAAGGCGACCTCCTCTTTACCTATGAAACAGACAAGGCTTCTTTTGAATACGAGGCCGAAGAGGACGGTATACTCCTGGAATGGCTGTTTAATGAAGGTGATGAGGTGCCTGTCCTGGAGACGGTGTGTGTCGTAGGTAAAGAGGGAGAAAAGGCTTATGCCCGAAGTGAAAAACCTGGGCAGATGAACATGAAAAGCAATGCGGACACTCTCAGCTCTGCCCGGCATGCCGATACGGGTTTCCCGCCTTCGCCAGGACTCCGTGGGGCAAAGCAGACCCGCGCCGGCGATGATTATGAGAAAGGATCGAAGATATCTCCGAGAGCAAGTAAGATGGCTGTGGAGAGAGGTATTGACATAAGCAAAATAAAGGGCTCAGGGCCGGGCGGAAGGATTATTGTCCGAGACCTGGAAGGGGCGGTGGAAGGACCCGCCACCGGCCGGGGACCAACGGAGCCGGAAAGTGAATCCTCCACCGGCCGGGCTGCCGGACCGCAGGCAGGTGAACCGGCCGCCTGGCAACAGGACTACCACGATGAAGCCCTTTCCAATATCAGGAAGATCATTGCCCGGTCAATGCACCAGTCTCTCCAGAACTCTGCCCAGCTGACCCATCACATGGGGGCTGATGCCAGCAGGCTGCTGGCAATAAGGGAGAAGATCAAGG
>JAZBOI010000371.1:0-5828 GCA_036351095.1 Bacteroidales bacterium
ATCTTCGAGATGCTTGCCACCGGGCTGCGTGAGGTATCCAATCCTTCAGAGATGTTCATCAATCAGCATGAAGAGCTGCTCAGCGGCATAGCCATTGCCGCCACCATCGACGGTATAAGGCCCTTTATGATAGAAACACAGGCACTGGTGAGCAGTGCCGTTTACGGCACACCCCAGAGAAGCTCCACGGGCTTTGACACACGCAGGCTCAATATGCTGCTTGCCGTACTGGAGAAAAGGGCGGGCTTCAAACTGGGTATAAAGGATGTATTTATGAATATTGCCGGCGGGCTCAGGGTGAGCGATCCGGCCATAGATATGGCAGTGATAAGTGCCGTACTGTCTTCAAACCTCGACATAGCGGTTGAACGCAAGACCTGCTTCGCCGGTGAAACGGGCCTGTCAGGGGAGATAAGGCCTGTAAGCCATATCGACCAGAGAATAAAGGAGGCCTCAAGGCTGGGCTTCAGTAAGATCTACATATCCCGCTACTCACGCACCGGCGGGTCAGCCAAACAAAACATCGATGTTATCAGGGTAACGAGGGTTGAAGAACTGGTGAAGAAACTTTTTGCCTGATAGTTAAAATTCTTCCAGGTCATAGATATCCCTGCTACGACCCTGGCTTTTCACCTCATCACAATCCAGCTCAACATCAAAGCCGGGGGGTTCATCAAATTCGTCCGCCTCCATTATGCCCAGCTCGGGATCGCCGTACAATTTCTGGAGGAACAGTCCCATTACAGGTAAGGCCATGTTTGCACCCTGACCCAGCGTCATATCTTCAAAATGTATGGCCTGGTCTTCCCATCCTGTCCACACCCCTGCCACCAGGTTGGGAGTGATACCCATGAACCAGCCATTGGAATGATTCTGGGTTGTGCCCGTCTTGCCTCCTATCTCTCCTCCCAGTTCATACCTCCACCTCAGCCTTATGCCGGTGCCCTCATCAACCACCCCACGCAGCAGGCTCACCATAAGATAGGCCTCTTCCTCGCTCATGACCTCATCAATATGGGGTGCGAAAAGAGCCAGTATATTGCCGTTCCTGTCCTCTATCTTGCTCACGACTATGGGCTCGGTAAAAACACCCTTGTTGGCATAAGTGCCGAAAGCACCAACCATCTCGTTGAGAGTGAGCACGGAAGTGCCCAGGAATATCGAATTAACAGCCTCTATATACCTCCTGCTAATACCCATCCGGGCCATCAGGTCAGCAACGGCCTGCGGGCTGAACTGCTTCATCAGCCATGACGAGATATAATTTTCCGAATTGGCAAGCCCCCATTTAAGGGTAACCATCTTTCCATGATATTCCCTGGGGCCGCTGCTGCGGGGCGACCAAACAGTGTCTTTAACAGGGTCATAAAATTCACGCGGTATATTCTCCACTTCATAACAGGGTGAATAGCCTTCCTGCATGGCAAGTGTATAAAGGAAAGGTTTGATTGTTGATCCCACCTGCTTCCTCTGCTGGTTCACACCATCATATTTGAAATGCCTGAAATCAGGACCGCCAACATAAGCTTTTACATGACCGGTATGAGGATCCATCGCCATCATCGACGACCTTACAAAATATTTATAGTAGAGCACCGAGTCATAGGGAGTCATAACAGTGTCAACATCCCCTTTCCAGCTGAAAACAGTCATGGGCACGGGTGTCCTGAAAGCTCTCCATATTGAATCTTCGGAAACCTGCCCCGACATATTCCTGTACCTTTCGGTGCGCCTCACCGCTATCTCCATCAGGCTCTCTATCTCCGCCTTTGAAAGATCATTGCTGAAGGGCGGGTTGCGAAATCTTTTTGCAGTCTCGTAAAAGGCCGGCTGCAGGTCCATGGCAAGGTGCTCGGTAACCGACTCCTCGGCAAACTGCTGCATCCTGGAGTCAATGGTGGTATATATCTTCAGACCGTCGCTGTACAGATTATAGTTGGAGCCGTCAGGCTTTTTGTTCTTCCTGCACCACCCGTAAAGGGGGTTGCTTTCCCACTCCTCTTTTGCATCCAGGTACTGGCTGTTAAGGAGGAACATACTTTCTTCTGGCTCATAGGCTATCATGGTGGTCCTGACATATTCCCTCAGGTAAGTGGCCAGTCCGGCATCATGTGCTGCCTCCCTGAAATCGATCTCTATGGGCAGCTGCTTAAGCGAATCAACCACCTCCTGTTCAAGGTAGGCATACTTGCCCATCTGTGAAAGAACAATATTGCGCCTTTCAAGCATCGCCTCAGGGTTCCTCCTGGGATTATAGCGTATGGGGTTCTTCAGCATGCCCACTATTATTGCAGCCTGGTCAATGCTGAGTGAGTCAGGTGTCGTATTGAAATATACCGATGATGCCGAGCTGATGCCTACGGCATTATACAGGAAGTCGTACTGGTTAAGGTACATCGCGATTATCTCTTCCTTGGTATAATTCCTTTCAAGCCTGACAGCCGTTGCCCATTCCTTGAACTTGGCCAGGCCCAGGCCGATGGAGTAACTGTTAACTGACCCGTCCTCCATCATCGCACGTGTACGGTAAAGGTTCTTCGCCAGCTGCTGGCTTATCGTGGAACCCCCGCCCGTCTCCTGTCCAAGAAGGATGGATTTGATGACCACCCTGACCAGGCTTCTGAAATCAATGCCCGAATGGCGGTGGAAGCGTATATCTTCAGTGGCAATAAGGGCATCCACCACGTGGGGAGATATTTCATTATAATCGGCCCAGGTCCTGTTCTGGAGGAAAAACTTACCGAGCATCACCCCGTCGGCTGAATATACCTCGGCAGCCAGGTTATTGTCAGGGTTCTCCAGCTCCTCGAAACCGGGCATCGGTCCGAAAACCTGCAGGGAGATAAGAATGAATATGGTTATAATCAGTACAAAAGGGAAAGCAAATATCCCCCAGAACCATATCTTATATTTCTTGAATCTGTCTTCTTTCTTAGCCATTTGTATGTGGTCTTTGTGCCAAAAATACTAAATATTAATTAAAGAATTATCGGTATTAATTTTGAACTATGATAGAGAAATGCTTTACTTTGTCGGGCTAATTGTGGAAAGTAATTCGGATGGATATGAGTGAGAACCTCGTTATTGTAGAGTCGCCTGCAAAAGCTAAAACGATTGAAAAATTTCTTGGAAAGGATTTTAAGGTAGTATCCAGTTTTGGTCATATACGCGATCTATCAAAAAAAAATAACCTGGGTGTCGATATTGAGAACGGTTTTAAACCTGAATATATTATACCCGAAGATAAGAAGAAGGTAGTAAGCGAGCTGCGCAAGCTGGCAAAAGGTGCCTCCCTGGTATGGCTCGCTTCCGATGAAGACCGTGAAGGAGAGGCTATTGCATGGCACCTTGCCAGGGTCCTTGACCTGCCTCCTGAAAAAACAAAGAGGATAGTATTCCATGAGATAACTAAGGAAGCCATTGACAGGGCCATCAGTTCACCCCGCGGCATCGACCTGTCGCTGGTCAATGCACAGCAGGCCCGCCGTGTGCTCGACAGGCTGGTGGGTTACGAGATATCACCCATACTGTGGAAAAAAGTGCAGCCCGCCCTCTCGGCCGGAAGGGTGCAGTCGGTAGCCCTCAGGCTCATAGTCGAAAGGGAAAGGGAGATAATATCCTTCAAACCCGAATCGTCCTTCAGGGTAATAGGTGAATTCATTATTAATAAAGGCACCGGTGAAGAGGCGGTGATTAAAGCCGAAGCATCAAAAAAATTCCGCCTGGAGAAAGATGCAAAGGCCTTCCTCGAAGAATGTGCCTCTGCCTCCTTCGATATAGCAGATATAAATGTAAGGCCCGGCACACGCTCCCCGGCACCCCCTTTCACCACATCAACACTGCAGCAGGAAGCATACAGGAAACTGGGATTTTCTGTTTCCCTCACAATGTCGGTTGCCCAGCGTCTGTATGAGAGCGGGAAAATAACATACATGCGAACCGATTCAACAAACCTGTCACAGCTGGCCATCAATACAGCCTCAAAACTTATCAGCCAGGAATACGGCGATGACTATTCAAGGCCCAGGCAGTATAAAACAAAATCCAAGTCGGCCCAGGAAGCACACGAAGCCATTCGCCCCACCTATATGGATAAAAGGGATATCACAGGCAACCAGCGGGAAAAAAAGCTGTATGAACTGATATGGAAAAGAACCGTTGCCTCCCAGATGAGTAATGCACGGCTGGAAAAGACAAGCATAAACATAGGAATGTCCAACACTGACATTCCCTTCGTTGCCCAGGGGGAAGTGATCAAGTTCGACGGCTTCCTGAAAGTGTACAGGGAATCAAGTGATGATAACGGCCAGAACGGGTCGGATACAATAATACCGCCCGTAAAGAAAGGTATGCCCCTTGATTATGACAGCATCACCGCCCAGGAGAAATACACATCGCCACCCCCGCGCTATACTGAAGCCAGCCTGGTGAAAAAGATGGAGGAGCTCGGCATAGGCCGTCCCTCAACATATGCACCCGTTATATCAACCATACAGAACAGGGGTTATGTGGCACGTGAAGACAGGCCGGGCGAACAGAGGAAAATAAATATACTCATCCTGAAGGAAGGAAAGCTCAGGAAAAGCGATAAAAGCGAAATGGCAGGTTCCGAAAAATCAAAAATGTTCCCCAAAGATATAGGCATCATTGTCAATGATTTCCTTGTTGAACATTTCAGCAATATCTTCGACTATAACTTCACCGCCAATATTGAAGTGCAGTTTGATAAGATAGCCGAGGGTCAGAAGGAATGGGACCAGGTGCTTGCCGAATTTTACGGACCCTTTCACAGCAGGGTGAGCTCCACACTGAAGGATGCCGACCGTAAGACAGGGGTCAGGGAACTGGGCACCGAGCCGCTTACAGGCGAGCCTGTATATGTCAAGATGGGGCGCTTCGGCCCCGTGGTACAGATAGGCGAAGCCTCCGATGATAAGAAACCACGCTTTGCCAGCCTGCGCAAAGGACAGCTGATCGAAACCATCGGCCTCGATGAAGCCCTCGAGCTGTTTAAGCTGCCCCGCAGCCTGGGCGAATTCGAAGGTGAGGAGATGCAGGTGGGTACGGGACGCTACGGACCCTACGTTAAACATAAGGATAAATTCTACTCACTTAAAAAGGGAGCGGACGACCCCTATGATATAACGGCTGAACGTGCCATTGAACTGATAAAGGAGAAAAGAGAAGCCGATAAAAAGAAGGAGATCAGTCGCTTTGGCGATATCCTTGTACTCAACGGCCGCTATGGACCCTATATTTCTTACCGGAAGAAAAATTACAAGATACCAAGAGGCACCGAGCCTGAGTCGCTTACTGAAGATGATTGCCTGAAAATCATCGAAAAGAATGAAGGCCGGGGTAAAAAGAAATAAATTCAATACCATGCTTGACCTGAACGACTATTTTGATCCCGTGAGCATAGATAAGCCACTGTGGGCTCACCTGGCTGAGCCATCCCGTTTCTCGCATAACATGGACATCAACACTGAGAGCAGGAGGATAAGCACGGTGGAAGATTACCGGCTGGCCATCGTGGGGGTGCCCGACGACAGGCGCTCACCCAATAAAGGGAGCGCTTCAGCTCCCGATGAGATCAGGGCCGACCTCTACCAGCTGGCACGCCTGCCGGGAAAAATAAAAATGGCCGACCTGGGCAACCTGAAAAAAGGGGTCAGCTTTGATGATACCCTGGTGGCACTGGGCGATGTTGTCGAACACCTTCTTGCAGCCAATACCTTCCCCCTGGTGCTCGGCGGAAGCAGCACACTCATACCTGCCATCGCAAAGAAAATAAAGGGCAGTTTCAATTATACCGCCGTTGACTCGCG
>JAZBOI010000372.1:0-2367 GCA_036351095.1 Bacteroidales bacterium
AACATTTTTGCTGCCGGAGCTTCAGCCGGCGGTATTGCAGCCCTGCATGCCGTTCCCCTGCAAGCAGCAGATGGATCAAATTCACATCTATATATAACCCTTGAGGAAATTAGCGGCAGGATCCCAGCCAGCTCTTTGAGGGCTCCTTCGTCTCCTGTTAAAGGCATTCTCAGCTTTGCCGGTGCTATAATGGACACCAGCCTAATAGGCCACAACTATCCGGGGGTTTTCTGTGTACATGGTACAGAAGACAATGTTGTACCATATTCGGATGGAATGATTAAGATAAATGGGGTTATATCCCCCTTCCAGGCATCCGGATCTGAGATAATATGTTCACATGCAGCCAGGATGGGACTGAAGTCATTCCTGATCCCTGATTACGGGGCAGGACATGACAATTTTTTCAAGAAAGGGGATATCTGGAAAAATGATGCGATCAAATTTCTTTATGAGTCAATTACCGGCCCGGATTTACCTTAACAGTAAATTAACAACAACCATTTCACCCTAATTAGCAGCTACTTATAACAGTGGTTTCCTAAAATCGGAATAAATTGTCAATAACTTGCAGAAGTGTTAAAAACAATCCTTGAATCAGATGGGATGAGTTGATAACTTTGCCTGCATAATAATTTTTTGAAGATGAAGAGCAGGATATTTTTATTTGCCGGATTTCTGATAATGTCCCTTCAGGTAAGCGGACAGGTTTTCAGAATTGATATTGATCAGCCGGAAGAACTCAGGATTTTTCCCGGCAATGATACTACTATATGCAAAAACCACAGCATAAAGCTTGGTGCGGATCCGGCCGCAACAGGAGGTACGGAGGAATATATATTTTTCTGGTCGCCATCAGACGGGCTTGATGATCCCACTATTCCCAATCCCATTGCATCCCCGGCCCAATCCACAAAATATGTACTAACGGTCACAGATGCCAATGGATGCAGTGCTTCAGACTTTATCGACATTACAATTGATCTCTGTCTGGGAGTCGAAAACATTGTCAATGAGGAAAATATATCGATTTTTCCAAATCCGGCTGCCGGTGCATTCACTATTAGCGGACTCCCTGTTACCGGTGGAAAAACAAGGGTTATTATTCTTAACAGCACCGGATCGGAAATAAGCAGTGAGGAGCTTCCTGCCGGCACTGAAACAAGATACTTTGATCTCTCGGGCCAGAACCTGCCCAAAGGGGTCTACATCATAAGGATTATGAACAGCCAGCTTGTTTTAACAAGAAGGGTGCAATTGATTTAGGAGGGATATCATGAAAACAAGAAAAAGTATTTTTGGCCTGTTAATGATCACAGCTGTTTTATTTACAGCTAATCCTTTTAATAACATAGCCTTAGCCAAGGAGAAAGTTTGCCTGAATGATACCGTTTTGGTTTATGCTGATGATTACAGGGGCGAAATCAGGTGGCAGAGATCTTTTAATGGATCTGACTGGTCGTATTATAATGATAATGAAGGTGATACTGTTGTACTTATAGTTTCTGAACCTTTCTTCATGCGGCTGGAAGTACTGGAAGGAAAATGTGTTTCGCTTTATACCGATGCACTGTCAATTGAAATAAACGCCCCCCCGGTACTCGAGATTGACCTCAGGGATTCGGCTTGCATAAACGAACGGGATTTCATCCTCACCGGGGGCATTCCCGAGGGAGGTTCGTATTTTGGCACTGGAGTGATAAATGGAAGGTTTGATCCGGGTTCAGCGGGTATTGGTATTCATGAGATAGGATACTATTATTCCGATCCGGAAACCACCTGCAGCGATACCATATTCGGTGAGATAGAAGTATTTCCCATGACCTCCGATGCCGATGCCGGTGAAGATATTGAATTGATCGCTTCAGACAGCGTTCAACTGCAGGCAGCTGTTCCGGATTATGGAACAGGCTATTGGACTATTGTTTCAGGTGAAGGAGGTGTTTTCACTGACTCAAGCGATCCAAACAGCTGGTTCAGAAAAGACACTTCTAATCTTAATTATGTGCTCAGATGGTCTGTGGAGGGACCATGCGGCACAAGCTCAGATGAAATCAGTCTTAATTTCATGGAGCTCAGCATAAATCCATGTCCCGGGGCACCCGTGGTTATTGACCAGGACGGCAATATATACAAGACGATCCAGATAGGTGATCAATGCTGGATGGCAGAAAACCTCAGGACCGGAACCTATGTCGCCAGCACTGTTAAATCTTCGATACATTCCAACCTGAAAGACAATGGAATAATAGAAAAGTACTGTTTTGAAAATGACACCGCTAATTGCACCCTCTATGGAGGCCTATACGACTGGCATGAAGCAATGGGCTATTCAGAGGATGAGGGAGTACAGGGTGTCTGCCCCGA
>JAZBOI010000373.1:0-5928 GCA_036351095.1 Bacteroidales bacterium
GGTCTTGAAGTTATTGAGGCAAGGTGGTTTTTTGACCTCAGGGCTGATCAAATAGAGGTGATCATACACCCCCAGTCAATCATACATTCCTTTGTGCATTTTTCTGACGGTTCAATAAAGGCGCAGCTGGGACTTCCTGATATGCGGCTGCCGATAATATATGCGCTGGGGTATCCCGGGCGACTGAATACCACCCTTCCGCGCTTTGATTTCAGGCAGTGTAATAAGCTTACTTTCGAGGAGGTTGATACAAAAAAATTTCGTAATCTTGCACTCGCTTATACGGCACTTGAAAAGGGAGGCAATATACCCTGTGCCATGAACGCGGCAAATGAGATTGCAGTGGAAGCATTCCTCAGGGAACAGATAGGTTTTATGCAGATGACCGGGCTGATTGAAGAGATAATGAACACTGTTCATTTTATCAGGACCCCCGGCATGGAAGAACTTGAGGAGACCGACAGGGCAAGCAGGATAGCTGCCAGGGAGTATATTAAAAAAACAGAAGTGAAATGACAGTACTGATAAAAATATTGCAATTTGTGTTAAGCCTTTCCGTGATAGTTATTATACACGAGTTTGGCCATTTTCTTTTCGCCAGGTTATTCAAGACAAGGGTTGAGAAATTTTATCTTTTCTTCGATCCGTGGTTTTCACTTTTTAAGTTTAAAAAAGGTGACACTGAGTATGGCATAGGATGGCTGCCACTGGGTGGATATGTCAAAATATCGGGAATGATTGATGAATCAATGGACCGTGAACAGATGAAGAAGCCCCCGCAGCCTCATGAGTTCAGGTCCAAACCCTCATGGCAGAGGCTTATCATAATGCTTGGGGGTGTCTTTTTTAATTTTATACTGGCAATGGTATTGTATGTCATAGTCCTCTTTTCATGGGGCGAGACATACCTGCCCACAGAGAATGTGAAATATGGAATAGTTACCGATTCAATAGGCCACGCCATGGGCCTGAAAGACGGTGATAAAATAGTGTCTGTTGACGGGGAATATATCGAGAACTTTTATGAGATAATTCCGGATATAATACTTAACGAGAGAGAACAGATAACCGTGGAAAGGGATGGACGGAGAGTGGAAATTGATGTTGACAGGAAGTTTATTCCATATATCATTAAAGGCCAGGGAAGGATTGATGCCCGACTACCATTCATGCCCTTTGAAGTCTCTGATTTCATGAAGGAATCCCCTGCAAGGGAGGCAGGGATGCAGGTAGGGGACAGGCTCGTGGGAATAGATGGCCGGGAATTCAGGTTCAATGATGAATATGTGCATTACCTTGAGGATAAGAAGGGAAAGGAAATAACTGCCAATATCCTCAGGAATGGTGACAGCCTGGCAATCGACTTCAAAACAACGGATGATGGAATGCTCGGCATAGTGAGGAGCACCGGCAATCTGCTGGAATTAAGAACGGTGAAGTACGGATTCTTCGAATCTATACCTGCAGGTATATCAAAAGGATTCCAGACGATGAAGGATTACCTTAAACAGTTTAAACTTGTATTCTCAAGAGATACAAAAGCTTACGAATCGCTGGGTGGCTTCATAACAATAGGGAGTATATTCCCTTCCATGTGGGACTGGCAGGCTTTCTGGAGCCTGACCGCCTTCCTTTCAATAATACTGGCAATAATGAATATACTGCCTATCCCGGCACTGGACGGGGGACATGTGATGTTCCTGCTCTATGAGGTTATTACCGGCAGGAAGCCGAGTGATAAATTTCTTGAATATGCACAGCTGGCGGGTATGTTATTACTCATAGCCCTGTTGATATATGCAAACGGCAATGATATTTTGCGTTTGTTGAGGAAATAGCTTTTTTTTATTTAACTTTGCACATATTATTAATTGCAAATAACTAATATTATGAACGTTCTAGCAGGTATGTTTGGACCAACTGAGATCATTCTCATTGTCCTTGTGGTTGTTATTCTTTTTGGTGGACGTAAAATCCCTGAATTAATGAAAGGTATAGGGCAGGGCATGAAGGAATTTAAGAAAGCCACCAAGGATGAACAGAATGAAGACGGGAAAATAAAGGAGCAAAAGGAACAATAATCACTCTTGTAATAAATCATAGGAGCCTGCCACCAGCAGGCTTTTTTTAGCTGATTGTGTATGAAAAGAATTACTTTACTTAGCTTAGCAGTTATACTGTCAACAATATTCCATTCATGTGGAGATTCAGGCAGTGGTGGCCAGACATTGCTGCCAAATATATCGGGCAGTTCAGGTGAAGTGCTTGTCGTTCTCGATAAAGCAAGGTGGGAGAGCAGCCTTGGCGAAAAGATAAGACAGGTCCTTGCCTCTCCAGTTCCAAGGCTGCCCCAGGCAGAACCATATTTTGATCTTATCAATACAGGCGGTAATGATTTCAGTAAGCTGTACCAGACTCACAGAAATGTTCTTTTTGTTGAAACAGGTGAGGACAGGGAGAAGAAAGTCACATTCATGGAAAATACTTATTCTTCCCAGCAGCTTATGATAAACCTCCAGGCAAAGAACGACCAGGAAATAATTGAGCTGCTTGATGAGGAAGGACAATCAATAGTAAACAAGCTGAATATTGCTGAACGGGACAGGTGGATTTCAGTCTACAAGAAATCTCTTAACAGCGTGATATTTAATAAGCTAAGGGATGATCACAAAATGACTCTTCATGTACCTTACAATTTTTCTCTTGATGTTGAAGAAAATGGCTTCCTGTGGTTTTCATATGAGACACCAACGACCACACAGGCCATACTGGTTTATTATTTCGATCATGAAGGGAAGAATTATTTCAACAAGGACAGTATAATGCGTATCAGGGATAGTATTACCCGGGAAAAGGTGGAAGGACCGGCCAAAGGCTCCTATATGGCCATTGAAGATATGATACCCGTTAATTACAGTCTTTTCAGGTTCAGAAACAGAAACTATGCCGAGATGAGGGGTTTATGGACCCTGGAGAACGGATTCATGGGTGGTCCCTTTATTAATGTTGTTACAAAAGATGAGGTAAATGACCGCTTCGTTATGCTGGATGGCTTTGTTTATGCACCAAATGAAGAAAAAAGGGAGCTGATGCGACAGGTTGAAGCAATTATTTACACCATAGGTTTTCCCGATGATACTGAAGTGATTATTACCCCGGATAATTAAACAGGTACTTATTTTTCCACCGGTTCATATTTCTGATTCCTTAAAACTGGATTGAATCCGGCTTCCCTGATTATTTCCTGTAGTTGGCCGGCATTGAACATAGTGGATGAGCCGGCAGCACTCACAACATTTTCCTCTATCATTACTGAACCAAGGTCATCGGCTCCAGCGTTAAGCGTCATAAGAGCCGTATCACGCCCTGTTGTGAGAATGGATGATTGTATATGCCTGATATTATTCAGGACTATCCTGCTGATGGCAATTATCCTGATATGATCGCTGATGCCTGTTTCATTGTAGATTCCATGCTTGAGCGATAGCACTGTTCCCCTGTCCTGGAAGGGCCATGGTATAAAAGTAATAAAACCGTAATGACCATCGGGTTTCTTATCCTGCAGATCGCGAAGCTTTACAAGGTGAGTTATCCTTTCCTCCACAGTCTCAATATGACCATACATCATGGTGGCAGATGTGGGGAGGTTCATTATGTGGGCTTCTCTCATCACTTCCAGCCATTCACCAGCTGAGGCTTTTGCCGGGGAGACTATTTTCCTTACCCTGTCAACCAGTATTTCAGCACCTGCACCCGGAAGGCTGTCGAGCCCGGATTTAACAAGCTCCTCCAGGATATACCGGTAGGACTTATTTTCATGCCTTGCAAGGTGTACCACCTCAGGTGGGCCCAGGGCATGCAGCAGAAGGTCAGGGAATTCCTCCTTCAGGCGCCTGAACAGACCGGTATAATAATTCAGGCCAAGAGACGGATGCATACCACCCTGTAAAAGCAGTTGCCTGCCACCCTTTTCAAAAAGTTCCTTTATCTTTTGCCTGTACTCATCAATGCCGGTTATATATGCTTCAGGGTCGCCCGGCCTGCGACAGAAATTACAGAACTTGCATTGAGAAAAACATACATTGGTTATATTAACATTACGGTCTATTATCCATCCTGCGTTTTTCCCGGGTAACTGTTTATCCCTTACAAGGCCGGCAATGAACATAAGTTCACTTAAGGGACTATCATTGTAGAGGATTAAAGCTTCTTCCGGCAGGATGGCTTCCAGCCTCAGTACTCTTGCAATTATGTCATCCCTGCTTTTCATCCTGGCACAAAGGTAGTCGATTATATTATATACCATCAAATTTATTAACTTTACATCTTTTCGAAATATCTTATCTTCCGCCTATGTACCGGAACGTTGAAATTAAAAAGGAAATATCACCTGACACTTCGGTAGTCGTTATAATAAATGGAAACGAATTGCCTGATTGGCTGGTTGTTACGAAAACAGAGCAGGAGTATGTAAGAAGGCGTATAGCCGACGGTGAAGAAATAATAGTTATCAACTCATATTATAAGTTAAGTATAATTATTGCAGAAAAGGAATTTCCCGATCCTAACAGAAAATATGAGGAACTGAGGAGAAAGTCCGCAAAGGTTAAGGCTATACTCAAAGAGCATAAGCAAAATGATATAACTGTTTTTTCGGCTCACGACACTCTTTCTGCCCTGGCTTTTACCGAGGGACTGGTCTTAAGCCGTTACGAATTCAGGAAAGTCAGCAAGAAAAGCAACAATAAGGATAAAGACGCCTATCCCGAAAATATCTTTTTATATGGTGATATTAGCGCTGATGAGCTTCGCTGGTTGAATGCTGTGGCCCGCGGTGTGTATTTTGCCCGCGACCTGGTTAATGAGCCATATAACTACTTAAATGCTGAAGATTTTGCCGCTATTGTGAGCAGGCATGCAGGTGAACGGGGGATTAAGGTTGATATATACGGAAAAAAGAAGATTGAGGCTTTAAGGATGGGAGGAATAATGGCTGTCAATAAGGGGAGTGAAGAGCCGCCCACCCTGAGTATACTGGAGTGGAAACCCGATCATCCTGTTAATAAGAAACCCCTTGTCCTTGTGGGTAAGGGAGTGATGTTTGACACCGGTGGAATTAATCTCAAACCAGGGAATTACCTGGATAATATGAAAGCGGATATGGCCGGTGGTGCAGTGGTTGCAGCCGTCATGTCAGTTATGGCTGAAGCGGAAATCAATATTCATGTCATTGGACTGATCCCTGCCACTGATAACAGGCCAGGTAAGAGTGCCATTGTGCCCGGCGATATAATAAGCATGTATGATGGCAGCACGGTTGAAATAATTAACACTGATGCTGAAGGCCGGCTTATACTTGCAGATGCCCTGAGTTTTGCCGACAACTATGATCCCCTCTTACTTGTTACGATTGCAACTCTCACAGGATCAGCAGAGAATGCTTTCAGTAACCAGGCCGTGGCAGCAATGACAAATGCTGACAGGGAGATTTTTCAATTACTGCTTGAATCAGGAAACGCTGTCTACGAAAGACTGGCTGAGATGCCCTTCTTCGAAGAATATGGTGAAATGATAAAATCAGATATAGCTGACATAAAAAATCTTGGTGATAAGAAAGCAGGTGCCATCACGGCAGGTAAGTTTTTGGAACATTTTGCCGGATCGCCATTGATCCACCTGGATATAGCAGGCTGTGCAATATCCCGCAAGGATGAGCATTACAGGCCGGCAGGAGGAACAGGCACGGGTGTAAGGTTACTGGCAGAATTTATTAAAAGGATGGCTGTAAATAAGAAGGAAAAGTAAAAAAGGAAAATAATGAGTAAAGAACAGATAATTGTTGGAATAACGCATGGTGACATTAATGGTGTGGGATATGAGGTTATAATAAAAAGCCTCATGGATAACCGTATAATGGAAGATTGCACA
>JAZBOI010000374.1:0-4738 GCA_036351095.1 Bacteroidales bacterium
CTTCAATATCTCTCCCGAAGCCATTGAAAAAGCCATAAGTCCCAGGACAAGGGCAATAATACCTGTTCATCTCTTCGGCCAGTCGGCTGATATGGAAGAAATTATCAGGATAGCCCGTAAATATAATCTCTATATCATTGAGGATGCAGCACAGGCCCTGGGAACAGAATATATTTTTTCAGATGGCAGCAGGCAAAAAGCAGGTACCATCGGGGATATCGGATGCACCTCCTTCTTCCCGTCAAAAAACCTGGGTTGCTTTGGCGACGGAGGTGCCATCTTCACCGATGATGACCGGCTGGCAAAGCGCATGCGCAGTATAACAAACCATGGCAGCACCATAAAATACTACCATGACGACGTTGGTGTAAATTCAAGGCTCGATACATTACAGGCTGCAGTACTGAGGGTCAAGCTCAGGTACCTCGACGAATATAACAGGGCCCGCAGAAATGCCGCTTCTTTCTACGACAGCCGCCTGGCACCTGTCAGCAGGCTTGAAATACCACTGAGATCAGATAAATCAACTCATATCTTTCACCAGTATACCATAAAAACCGATCCTGACCTGAGGGATGAACTTAAGGATTTCCTTGCAGGAAAAAATATACCCACAATGGTGTATTACCCCGTGCCCATGCACCTGCAAAAGGCTTACCTCCGGGAGGGTATGGCAAAAGAGGAATTCCCGGTGACAAACGAACTGTGCAGCTCCGTACTCTCACTGCCCATGCACACTGAACTGAATATAGACCAGTTACAGTATATTTGTGACCATATTGATGCTTTTTTTAAAAACAGCTAGACCATGGAAGATTATAAGGCACATGAAACAGCAGTGATAGACGAAGGCTGCACAATAGGCAAAGGATGCCGTATATGGCATTTTTCACATATCATGACCGGGGCAAGGCTGGGTGAGAAATGTAACCTCGGCCAGAACGTGGTAATATCTCCCGGTGTTATCCTCGGGAATAATGTAAAGGTGCAGAATAATGTTTCAATATATACAGGTGTCATCTGTGAGGATGATGTCTTCCTTGGCCCCTCCATGGTTTTTACCAATATTGTAAACCCCAGGAGTGCAGTGGTGAGACGCGACCAGTACGTGAAAACAAGGGTTGGCCAGGGAGCCAGCATAGGGGCAAATGCCACGATTGTCTGTGGTAAGGATATAGGAAAATATGCCTTTATAGGTGCGGGCGCCGTGGTAACAAAAGAAGTAAAAGCATACTCACTGGTTATTGGCAACCCTGCAAGGCATGCGGGGTGGATGAGTGAATACGGGCACAGGCTCGTTTTTGATGAGAATAATATTGCCATATGCCCTGAGAGCGGTGAGAAATACCGTCTTTCGGAAAACGAAGTATCAAAAATTATCGGGTAGTAATATAAAATAAATACATATCAATGGAGGGAAGAGAAAATAATTTTGGACTTATAGGAGTGGCCGGTTATATAGCCGTTCGTCACCTGGAAGCCATAAAAAAAACAGGGAACACACTGCTTGCCAGCCTCGACCCCTTCGACAGCGTGGGAATAATTGACAGTTATTTTCCTGACAGCGATTTCTTCGTTGAATTTGAACGCTTCGACCGCCATTTCGAGAAACTTAAAAGATCAGGCATCAAAGTGGATTATGTCAGCATCTGCTCCCCTAACTTCCTGCACGATTCACATATAAGGTTTGCACTCAGACACCAGGCCGATGCCATATGTGAAAAACCAATAGTCCTTAACCCATGGAATATTGATGCACTGCAGGAGATAGAAAAGGAGACGGGCAAAAAAGTATATACCGTGCTGCAGCTAAGACTCCACCCTTCAGTTATAGCACTCCGGGAAAAAATAAAAAGAGAAAAGCAGAACAGTAAATATGATATCGACCTCAGCTATATAACAAGCAGGGGCAACTGGTACAAATTTTCATGGAAAGGCGATATCCAGAAATCGGGAGGGGTGGCCACAAACATAGGCATCCATTTCTTTGACATGCTCAGCTGGGTTTTCGGCGAAGTACAGACCAATCATGTGCACCTGCTCGAAGAGAACAAAGCTGCAGGATACCTCGAACTGGAAAATGCCAGGGTGAGATGGTTCCTCAGTATCGATTACAATGACCTGCCCGAAGCTGTCAAAAGCAAGGGACAGCGAACATATCGTTCAATAATGATAGAAAACAATGAAATTGAATTCAGCGGTGGCTTCACCGATCTGCATACCGAAACATACAGGCATATCCTGGGAGGTAATGGCTTCGGGCTTGAAGATGCCCGCAATTCGGTGAAAACAGTGTATGAGATACGTAACAGTAAAACAGCCACATCTAAAGGTGAAATACACCCTTTAGCCCGTAAATTAATAAAATAACAAAGATTGACTTATGTACAGAGAACTAGTAGAAAGAAAGACCAAACTTTCAGTAATAGGACTGGGATATGTTGGCCTGCCAATAGCCCTGGAATTTGCAAAGAAACTTGATGTAATAGCTTTTGACATACGTGAAGACAGGGTTGAAAGCATGAGGCAGGGTATTGACCCCAATGAAGAACTGCCAGCTGAGGCCTTTAATGATGTCAGCATACATTTCACTACCAACCCGGAAGATCTGAGGGAAGCATCCTTCCATATAATAGCTGTGCCAACCCCGACGGATAAGCATAAGCTGCCCGATCTCACACCGGTAATGGCAGCATCCGAAACAGTGGGTAAAATACTGGAAAAAGGTGATTACGTGGTTTATGAATCAACCGTTTACCCGGGATGCACCGAGGAAGACTGCGTTCCCGTACTGGAGAAATTCTCTTCCCTGGAGTACCGCGACGATTTCAAGGTGGGCTTCTCCCCGGAAAGAATCAACCCGGGCGACAAGAAGCATACCCTTACTTCCATTGTTAAGGTCACAAGCGGGTGCGACGCGGAATCAGCCGAAGAGATAGCCCTGACCTACGAGCTTATTATTGATGCCGGCGTTCACAGGGCCAGCTCAATAAAAGTGGCCGAGGCAGCCAAGATCATTGAGAATACGCAGAGGGATATAAACATAGCCTTTATGAATGAACTGTCGATCATCTTTAACCGGATGGGCATCAATACATACGAGGTGCTGGAAGCGGCAGGGACAAAATGGAACTTCCTCAATTTCTTCCCGGGACTGGTGGGCGGCCACTGCATAGGCGTCGATCCCTATTACCTTTCATACAAGGCAAAGGAGCTGGGCTACCATCCGCAGATGGTTGATTCGGGACGCTTTGTGAACGACAGCATGGGAGGATACGTGGGCAAACAAACGGTGAAAAAAATTATAGCAGCCGGCAAAGGGCCCAAGGGAGCAAAAGTGCTGGTAATGGGTATCACCTTCAAGGAAAATGTGACTGATATAAGAAACTCCAAGGTCATTGATGTGCTTAAGGAACTGGCTGATTATGGTTGTGTTACCGATATAGTTGACCCCTTTGCCAACCAGGCTGAGGTGAAGAAGGAATACGGGCTCGAACTGTTGGATAAGCCCAGGGGTAAATATGACGCTGTTATAATTGCCGTAAACCATGCCCCCTACCTCGAGCTTGACGAAAAATATTTCAGCAGCCTGCTGGATAAAAACGGGATAGTGGTGGATGTTAAAGGAATATACAGGTCTAAAATAAAAAGCTTAACTTACTGGAGCCTTTAAATCAACCCGGCGGGGGCTTTAAAATTAAGCTGCCGGAAACGTTAATTCAACCCGGCGGGGGCTTTAAAATTAAGAGGCCGGAAACGTTAAATTAACCCCGGCGGGGGCTGCAAAATTAACCTGCCGGAAACATTAAATCAACCCGGCGGGGACTGCAAAATTAAGAGGCCGGAAACGTTAAATCAACCCGGCGGGGACTGTAAAATAAAGCTGGCGGAGGATGTAAGCATGAATAAAAAAGTACTTGTAACGGGAGGATGCGGTTATATCGGTTCGCACACTGTTGTTGAACTGCAGAAGGAAGGTTTCGAGGTCTATATAATGGATAACCTCGTAAACTCGGATATCAAAGTGCTGGATGGCATTGAGAGTATCACAGGCACCAAACCTGTTTTTGAAGAAACAGACCTGTGCGACCGTGAAAAGCTGGAGGCCTTCTTCTCGCTTAACCCTGATATAGGATCAATAATCCATTTTGCTGCTTACAAGGCAGTGGGTGATTCCGTTGACAAACCCCTTATTTATTACTATAACAACCTTGTATCACTCATGAATATGCTAAGGTGCATGCAGGTTTACAACATCCCCTCCATGGTCTTTTCATCATCCTGCACAGTCTACGGGCAACCTGCCGAACTGCCTGTGTCCGAAGATTCGCCCGTGCAGGAAGCTGCTTCACCCTATGGCAATACAAAACAGATAGGCGAAGAAATAATAAGGGATACAATGCAGGCATGTAAAGAACTTAAGGCTGTGTCCCTGAGGTATTTCAATCCCATAGGCGCACACCCCTCGGCTCATATAGGGGAGCTGCCCCTGGGTGTCCCTGAAAATCTCGTGCCCTATATCACCCAGACAGCCGCGGGCATCAGGGATGAGCTCAGGGTATATGGCGATGATTACGATACACCCGACGGGTCAGCCATACGCGACTACCTCCATGTAGTCGACCTGGCACAGGCACACGTGGTTGCCCTTAAGAGGCTGATGGAAGGGAAAAACAGGGAAAACTACGAGGTGTTCAACCTTGGCACCGGCAGGGGAGTGTCGGTATTTGAAGCCATA
>JAZBOI010000375.1:0-2604 GCA_036351095.1 Bacteroidales bacterium
AGAGGGTGGCAGAGGAAGCAGAAAATTCATCAGAACTGAGAGATCTGATACCCGAAGGAGGACTGATAAAAGCAGTTGAGACAATTAAAATGAGACTTGAAGAGAATCCTGTTACGGTGGAAGTAACTAATCCCGAATCCGGTGAAGTTCAAAAAGTCTACTTCGATGCAAACTCGATAAAGAATCTTTCAAGGGGCTATTCCGGTAACCTGGAATCATGGCCTGCTGATATAATTACACTATATAATGGTGATTTTTCCGAGGCTGCCGAAAGAGCCGCCAGGAGATACAATAACAGCGGGCGCAGTTTCAGAACGGCAAGCTATTACATGCTTGATTGTGGTTCGGGAATAACAGAAGAGAGATTTGAGGAACATCAAAGCGATCCTGCAAATAAATTTATTGAAACCGGCTGGGGATATATTTATGGTTGTCCATGCTGGGACAGTGATCTTGGGGATGAATTCCGCCGGAATTTCGAGACAGATATACCCATGGTGATGGTACAGGGAACATGGGATCAGAAAACACCATATGAAAATGCCGTGGAACTGGCACCATATTTCAAAAACCTGCAATTTGTAACAGTGAAGCGGGGCCCTCATAGTACAATAAAAGCTGCAATGGCTGTATCAGATGGTTTTAAAGAGGCTCTTCTGAAATTTGCCGCCGGTGGTGACATGTCAGGACTACCTGATGTTATCGAGCTGCCGGAACCTGAATGGGTGGTGCCGGAAATAAAATAGCTTACAGGAAAATATTAATTATTGAAGGTGAAAAAATAAATATAAAATGAAGAGAAACTATAATACCGAGGGTTTATTCTCAAAGCAGTTATTGAATGAGATCAGGGAGCAATTTGTTTATGTGGACTGGGACCCTTATTCAGGTAAAAGAATATTCTTTGAGGCTGCTTCCGGGGCATGCCGGCCTAAAAGGGTTGTGGAGGCAATGGGTATGGAAACGGCATTACCCGATCAGCAGGGAAGAAAAAATCCCGGATCGGGTCACGCTATGGAAATTACCGCAAAGGGCATTGAGGACCTGATGATATTTTTCGGTGCCAGGTCAGGACAAACAGTCCCTGGATGGAGCAGCAGCCATGTGATATACAGGATAACAGACAGCGTTTTATCATCCATACCGGGAACAAATGTGGTGACCACCGGCCTTGATCACGCTTCTGTAAGAAGTGCGGTGACACAGTTCGCAGAAAAATACAACAAGGAAGAAAGGATTGCCAGGCCCAATATTGAAACCGGGTCCGTTGAGACTTCAACCATACTTGAGAAAATTGATAAGGATACCTGCTTCCTGATAGTAACCCATACTTCCAATGTTACCGGTGAGATATACGATGTAAAAAATATTATCAGGGCTGCTAAAGAAATTAAGCCCGATCTTTTTACAATGGTTGATGGTGTCCAGTATTCCCCTACCGGGCTCGTTGATGTAGAAGATATCGGTGCAGATGCCTATGTTATTGCCCCCTATAAAAACTATGGGATAAAAGGCTGTGGTTATGCCCACGTTTCAGATAGGATTGCTAGACTTCCTCACTGGAAATATATTTTTAAGCCGGAAAACAGCTGGGATCTTGGAGGCGTGGAGCACCAGTCATATGCGGCATGGTCGGCAGTGGTGGATTACCTGTGCTGGTTAGGGAGCCATTTCACGACTTCCAGGGACAGGCGTGAACTTGTTGTTTATGCCATGAACAGGATCAAAGCTCACCAGGAAGGATTGCTGTCAATCCTCCTGGAAGGGACGAATGATACTCCGGGCTTCGACAATATGGACCATGTCACCGTATATGGTATGGGAGAAGATATTTCCAGGCAATCATTGCTGGTAAGTTTTAATATTGACGCTTATGAATCCGTCGATGCATGCAGTTATTATAAGGATAATCAATTAAGGTTACATGCCCCGGGACATGATCCATTCTTTGCAGATATGCTGAAACAACTGGGAATATCAAGTATTGTAAGACTCTCCGGGGCGCATTATAACACCCCTGAAGAAGTGGAGACTTTCCTTAAGGTTACAGCTTTAATGAGGAAAGAATAATCTTTTTATATTTACAGGGAGTACTCACACACCTGGCTCGCGGTGAATTATCAGCATAATAATGAATGCAAAGAATTATTGGATTCATAGTTTAAATCTTAGATTGGTGCTTACAATTGATAAGGTCCTGCTTACATTTATTTTCATCCTTATCATTTTCTCAAATAATGAACTGAAAGCACAAAATAAAGAAAACCGGGTACATCCGGACCTTCTGCGTAATCTTAAATGGACCAATATAGGACCGAAAAGGGGAGGCAGGTCAATAGCCGTTGCAGGTAGCTCAATGCGTCCAAATGAGTATTATTTTGGAGCAACCGGTGGTGGACTATGGAAAACGACAGACGGAGGAAATACATGGTCGCCTGTAACAGACGGAAAAATTTCAAGTTCATCAGTCGGGGCTGTTGCTGTCTCTGAATCAAACCCCGATATAGTATATATGGGAATGGGTGAGGCACAGCTGAGGCAGAATGTGTTGCAGGGCGATGGAGTATATAAATCTGTGGATGGCGGCAAAACATGGAAGCACCT
>JAZBOI010000376.1:0-5982 GCA_036351095.1 Bacteroidales bacterium
GTTCATTTATCTGCCATTTTCGGTCCACAGCACGGGTTGTTTGGTCAGACACAGGATAATATGATAGAATGGGAAGGTTATGCTGATCCGAAATACCAGGTCCCCGTTTACAGTCTTTACGGGAAGACACGCAAACCCACTGAGGGGATGATTGCTGACACCGAGGTATTTCTGGTTGATCTGCAGGATGTTGGAAGCCGGCCATATACCTACGTGTGGACTGTAAAAAATTGTATGGAAGTATGTGCTGAAAAAAATATTCCCGTTGTACTGATCGACAGGCCCAATCCGCTGGGAGGGATAAAAAGGGACGGTGCAATTCTCAACAGGAGCTACTTTACCTTTGTGGGAGGGGCATCCGTACCCCTGTGTCATGGCATGACCATGGGTGAATTAGCCTTATGGATAAATGATAAAGAGAATATTAACTGCAGCTTAAGCGTAATTAAAATGGAAGGATGGAACAGGGCGATGACCTGGCATGATACAGCTCTGCCCTGGGTTCTGCCATCACCCAACATGCCCTCAGTCAACACAGCAATGGTGTACCCGGGAATGGTACTCATTGAAGCACTCAACATTTCTGAGGGCCGGGGTACAACCCTGCCATTTGAACTAATTGGTGCACCCTTCATTGACATTGATAAAATAATAAATGAACTCAGCAGGATGAAAATTCCCGGCTGTGCTTTCAGGCAGCATAACTTCATCCCGACTTTCCATAAATTTACCGACGAATACTGTAATGGAATGCAGATTCACATCACTGATTACAATCTGTATGAACCTGTATATACAGCTGCCTGTATTTTTAAAAAAATCAAGGATGTATCAGGTAAGCTGGAATTCAAGGATCCACCCTATGAATACGAGGAGGAGTTAATGCCCTTTGATATACTATCCGGTGATAATAGTCTGAGAATGACCATTTCTGACAATGGCTCACTTAATCACCTGAGGGAAAGATGGAGAAATGATATCACGCAATTCAACAGGGAATTTGAAGAATTTTCGCTTTACGAATAATGATATTATAATGGTTTAACAGCATCGAGTTCAATCTCAAACAGCAAATCATCCCTGCATACCGTACCACCAACAGTAAGAACGCAGGAAGTGTCTATTCCCCCTGACATGCAATAATCTCTGAAATGTTTTATATGCTGTGTATCACGGAAGTATGCAATAGCGCGCACAATATTATCCCAATGGTATTGCTCCTTAAGCAGAATAGCCTCCACCACTTTCATCGAATGCTCTATCTGATCGACAACACTATTTTTATGAAGTGTGTTCCCTTCCTCGTCAATTGAGGCCGTTCCGCTAATGACCAGTCTTTTTGATGTTTTGAATGTGATTTCCACCGCCCTGCTGAACAAGCTTTTGTATTTTACTGCATCACCCTGCATCGGGGAATCAATCATTCTAACCCTCTCTTTCCCATCTGTTGCCGTAAGAGCAAAGGCACTGATCAAAAGACATTTACCTTCAATATTGTCAAGACCGATACCGGTGCTGGCAGGAATAAGGCCTTCAAGGATCTTATCTTCAACAAAAAAGTCATTCCTTGCCCTGTTTAAATCACCATACCAACTCAGTATATCATTAAGGTAAAGCCATGTGCGAGCAAGATTACTATAGCTGACAGTATAGTCTTTAAGTATTTTACCAAGTAATTTAAATGAAGAGTAAGCCTGGCTGTAGCAATCACTCAGCTGATCAGGATGTATGTTGCTTATGAAATAAAGTAATGAATCATAATGACTGACAGTAACAATACCGGCACTATACTTATTTCTTATTGATTTAACATCCCTGCTATCAGTACATACTAATTGAATATGCCAGCCTGATGAATCAGTATGCCTCAGGAATACTATACCAGGAGGGTCATTTGATAATTGATTAATTATTGAATATTCAAAGCCAAAGCCAAAACCAATTAATACCTGCAGCACATTATTCGCCAGATAAGCTGACAAATTTTTCATTGCCAGACAAATATCCTTTTCCGGGTGCACCGTGTAATTAATATAGAAAAATGAATGATCAGGGTATTCCTCCCGTATGGAAATCAAGTCATTCCTGCCAGATACGGAAGATATGTTCCTGCTAATTTTCATTTATTAAGAGCTGATCCAGACTGTTTTGAATTGACTGTCTCCTGGCAGGGGAAACATCTGCATTATTAAGTGCACTGTTAAGTATAGTGACTGCTTTTGCTGAATCACCCTGGCCGAGGTAGATGTCGCTCAGGAGCATGTATGAATCAAAAAAAGTACTGGCGGACTCAATTAGCTCATGAAGTATGTTTTTTGCAGCCTCTGTTCTGTCTGATTGAAGAAGATAATAAGCATGAGTATAGGCATATTTCGGTTCATCAGGTTTCCATTCCATAGCTTTCCGGCTCAGCTCCACTGATTTCGCCATATCTGTGGATGATTCAAGTACAGCAAGGTTATATGCAGCCACTGAATTTTTGTCACTCACATCCATCAGGCGCTTAAAATATTGCCTTGCCATTTCATTATTTCCTGTTTCGCCATACAAAAGTGCCAGGTTGAGCAATGCTGCTTCATGATCAGGAGCATACGAGAGGGCCCTGGTAAACATCTCTTCCGCTGAACTGTAATCACCCGAAAGGGAATAAATGAAACCGGCATTCACCATCGGCATAAGAGCCCCGGGAAATAGTTTTATTGATTTTCTGTATGCATCCAGTGCACGGTCATAGTCATCCAGACTGCTGTAATAATTACCAAGGTTATAATGAGCCGACCAATCGTCGGAACGGACAACGAGCGAATGCTCATATTCATCCATTGCTTCACTAATCCTGTCTGCACCAGGAAGTGAGGCAATTTCACCGGCATAAGGGCTAAGGGCATAGGCAGCATTGAGCCTTACCACCCTGTAGCTGTCATTTGTAAGTTCTGCCAGGCGTTCAAGGGCATTTGCCGATCCATTGCCATAAAGGCTGTGAGCAGCGGCACCTCTGACAAGTGGAGAGTCGTGGTATGTAAGCTTCAACATATGGGGCCATTTTGCAGGGTCATCACAGTCTTCAAGCAACCTGATAAAAGAGGTGGTATATACCTTATCGAAACTCCCTTTCTCCAGCCCTTTTAGAATTTTATCCATATCCGTCCAGTCGCCTTCCCTTGCTTTCCTTATCAGCATACCGTTCCTTATGGCCTCATCCTGGTAATTATTCATGCCTGCCCCGGTCAATACACTGTCAGCCCAGGCGGCAGTCTGGTCCTCATGGCATAGATTACAGGCATTAGGAGATCCGAAAACCACACTTGCCCCCGGCATTGGAGGTCTGAAAGAATGGTCACTCCTGTCCATCATTGCAAAGCTCGTTTTCGGCATATGACACAGGATACATTCAGTAACCGTATTATCCGGCATAAAGGAGGTATGAATTGCCAGACTGTTGATTTTATCTTCATGGCAGGGCATGCAGGCATTGTTGGCATCTGCCCCGGAGAAGCGATATCTGCCGCTTGATGTATGGCAGGTCACACAATGCAGATCACTGTTGCCGGCGCATTTATTCATTTCCCATGTCGTCATCGTATAGTTTTCACCCAGGTCGCGACCGTCAGCATAAAAATCAGGGTTTTCAAGCGTTATAAGATCAAAGTAGTCATAGAATTCTGACCCGGGAATAAAATCCTGTGCAAGAACAAGGGCTTTGGCATGGCACGAAGCACATGATGCATTATGCTGGTCGGGTGTGAACTCACCTGTAACAATTATTTTAAGGTCGTCCGGAATATTCCCTTCACCTGCCTCAACACAGGCAACTATGTGATCATGACTGGGCCCGTGGCATGTTTCACAGTTAATGCCCGCCTCTCTCCATGTTGTATTGTAGGTATTGTCTGAAAGGTTGTAATTTGTTTCCAGCTGGCTAACGTGACAGCTGTAGCAGGTAGTATTAAATGTATACAGGTGGCTCATCCAGTCAAGGGGAGCATCGTCAATCGTTTCAAAGTGTCTCACTCCGCTCTCGGGATTATTATACCAGCTGTCATTATTACAATCGTAGGCAAGTGGGAGGACCTGCAGGCGACCTCTGTCAAGGGGTGTAAGGAAATAATAGATATACTTTCCGCCCATGGCATGAATGGCCGGGTATTCAGTTCCCTGTCCGGATCTCCCTGTAGCGGTGAAGATCAGTGAATCTCCCCTTGCAGATACTCTGAAGAGTTCCTCTCCAACCCTTATTTCACCGCTGAATGATTTAATATTTTCATCGATGAACCGGCCGGTGACAGGCTGCATGGCCAGCCCGTGGTATGAATCATGCCAGAGCTGGTAGAACTTCTCATGGCATGGCCGGCAACTTTCACTTCCGGAATATTTTGATATCCCCGTGTTCAGGGTGTCGGAACGCTTCGTTCGGACAATAGTAATTGCCACTATAAGCGCTATGAACAACAGAAGGATAAAGAGGGGAAAGAATAATCTCGATTTCATAACATTTTTTACATCATGGTTACTCGTCCTGCTTATTCGAATAAGCCTTCATCCCTTACCAGCAGAAGTACGCTTGATTGAGAGACCACCACATATTTTTCCCTGTTGAATTCTATCTCCACGGCCGTATTCTGCAGATAAACGGCAAGATCGCCCTCTTTTGGCTGAAGAGGTACATATTGGGGCTCTTCTGTTCTTTTCTTCCAGGGCTCGTCGACATCCGTAACGGAAGGTATGGGATAGCCGGGTCCTACCTTGAGCACGTATCCCACCTGCACCTTTTCATTCTCCTGTACCCCGGGAGGAAGGTAAAGACCTGACTTTGTTTTCGATTGTGGTGACCTGGGCTTAATAAGTATCCTGTCACCTACCACTATTAAGCTGTCAAGATGCTTTTCATCCAAAAGAACATTCATAAGCTCATTTCTTCTTTATGTAAGCACAAATTTATATATTATTTTCTGATCCCGTATTTTTTCGGAATATTTGTAAAAAATTACATAAATGGATATCTCATTCGTACTGGTTGAACCAAAGGTGCCGGAAAACATAGGGGCAGCTGCACGTGCTATCAAAACAATGGGATTCAGGAGCTTAATACTGGTTAATCCCTGCGAATACACTGAAGGAAAAGCACGCTGGGTGGCTCATGGCTCAGGGGATATCCTGGATAAAGCAGAAGTATTTGCAAGCCTCGAAGATGCCCTGGAGACCTATGATTTTATCATTGGTACAACATCTAAAGGCAGGATATCGAATCATGAATATGTTGCAATTGAACAACTGGGGACTTTTCTGAAAAACAGGAAGGAAGAATATAAAAAAATTGCACTGGTCTTTGGTCGCGAAGAATCAGGTCTGACGAACGGGGAGCTCAGCTTATGTGACATAGCCAGCACAGTGCCAATGGCAGTAGCATTCCCCTCTCTTAACCTGTCACAGGCAGTGATGCTGTACGCCTTCAGCCTGAATGAAAGAAGTGAAGAAAGTAAAGCCGGCCAGGTGGAAAAGCCGGAGCCTGCAAGCCTGGGAATCTTAAAAGAGAAAGCAGAGAGATTACTGGAGGGAACAGATATAGTAAGGAACAAAACATTGAAAGGACGAATAATGGAGCGTCTGTCCATGGCATCGATTACTGACATTAAATTATTGCATTCGGTAACAAACTCCCTGATTGAAAAATATGAGGAGGGGAAAAAATGATATATCTTCTCCTTTGTATCCTGTCTACGGCCGGCATTATGGTTGTCTTCAAGATTGCGGGCAATCTGAAACTGGATACTTTCAGGATAATAGTGATAAACTATTTTACAGCAGCTACACTCGGTTTTTCATTTGCCGGTCTTCCATCCTTATCCGTCCTTAATACCGCCTGGATGAACATGGCTGTTATCATTGGCATCTTATTCATTGTGATGTTCTTTGTTATTGCCCTGTCCACACAGAAAGCCGGGATAGCCGTCACCTCGGTTGCATCCAAAATGTCAGTGGTCA